>JAEMQG010000203.1 GCA_022758935.1 Candidatus Nitrosopumilus sp.
AGTTATAAGTGCAGTTTGATTTTTTTGTGGATTTTTAATTAATTCAGAAAGTTCATTTTGAACAACTTGTGGAACAACAAAAGTAACTTGTCCTATTTCGACATCAATATTATCAATATTTTTGATTCTTTTAGTAGCTAGATGAATTAGAAAACTCGTATCACAAATTACTTCAACCAAGTATTCCTGCTCCGATTAGTCTCCATCTATCAGTAATTCTTCTACTAATAGCCACATTGCCACCTTCAAAAATGCAAGCAGGTCTTCGAAGTTCAATGTCTATATTATTTGATTTGATTTTAGAGACTTTACCTAGAATTGGAGCAGTTCCAATATTTAATCGTAATAATTCTCCTGCCTGAATTGGGAGTACTTTAGTATCTTCAGTCGCTCCAACAGCAGAATCAAATAGATTTACTTCGAGTTTTATCTGAATAGAATTATCTGGTAGGGTTCCAGGTTTTCCAATTACAGAGCCTATGAAAGAATCACTTCTTGTCATTGCAGGATCCAATTTAGTACCAATCGCTACCAAACCTCCAGGTTTTACATAATCAACAATTCCAGCGGCTGTACCTAGTGAAGTAATTTCAGTTTGTAATGGCTCGTATATTTTCTTTTTTTCATTCATTATCCCGGGCTTGATTTCTATTTCATCACCAACATTGAAAGTTCCCTGAGTTAAACTTCCTCCAATTACACCCCCCTTGATATTTTTTAGTTTGGTACCAGGTTTGTTAACATCAAAAGATCGTAAGACGTGCATTATCGGTTCTTTAGATTCATCTAGTTCCGGAGTCTTTATGGTAGATTCTATGGCACCAATTAATGCATCTATATTAAGTCCAGACTGTGCAGATATTGGAATGATTGGTGCTTTTGCAGCATGTGTTCCTTTAACAAATTTTATTATATCCTGATGATTAGAAATAGCTTCATCATATGAAATTAAATCTATTTTATTTTGTACTATAACAATTTGTTTTATTCCAAGCGTTTGAAGTGCTAAAAGATGTTCTTTGGTTTGTGGTTTTGGTACTTTCTCGTTGGCAGCTACTAACAATAATGCTCCATCCATTAATGCAGAACCTGAAAGCATGTTTGCCATCAAACTTTCGTGTCCTGGACTATCTACAAAACTAACTACTCTAGATAATTCACTTTCTTTTTTGCAGTTATTACAATTGGGAGTGGTTGAATATCCCAAAGGTTCTTCGCAACTTTTACATTTGTAAAATGCTGCATCAGAATAACCAACACGAATTGTAATTCCTCGTTTTAATTCTTGGCTATGAACACTTGTCCATGCCCCAGTTAATGCTTGAATAAGTGTAGTTTTACCATGATCTACATGACCGGCAGTTCCAATATTTACACATGGTTGATAACCATATTTTTTTATGTACCAATCAGGAAGAGTTTCTCGCCAATGCATGAATCAAAATGGAGGATCGGTATATGTTAAGTTATTCTTTTTTGTTGATTATTTTTTATGGAGATGCCGCTGTTTCAGTTGGAGCTTCTATCGGTAATTCCCCATTAAATTTACAATTTATTTGATAGATTTCTTCTGAAATAGTATTTCCCCGCATGAGTTTTCTTACTCGTTGTCCAATTTCTGCGTTTTGTAGTCCAACCCCTTTTGAAAGTAAAACATATTTTCTTGCTGCACCATGAATATCATTTCTCATTGGTACTCCAGATTTATCACTACCACCAGTGAGTTTTAGCTTTCCTGTTAATCCTACAATAGAAGCGTCTGTTTCATTTCCTAGTTGCAAACCTAAAAGAGGATTTGCATCGTTGTCTTTCAATTCTTTAGTTATAGATTTTCCTTTTACATCTGATATAGTGAGCTTGAAATTTGTCAATTATTCCAAAAAAAGGTGAACGACTAATTAACCTTTGGACATTATTTTTAAATGAAGATTATTCAAGATAATCATGAACGATGAAATCAGTTGCCCTAGATGTGAAAATAAAATGGTAGATATGCAAGCATGTCATATGTTTTGTCCAAAATGTGGAGCTCATTTGGATTGTTCAGATAAAGGAAATTTTTGGTAATCAAAGACCTGATCTTTTTGGTATATAATTATATGACATGTTAATTGCTTGATCTTTCATGATTTCTAGATATGCATCATAATCTGCTTCAAAATTACAATGAGGGCATTTTACCTTAGTAATTTCATCATTTAAAATTGCTACTTTCTCACATTCGGGACAACGTGCATCCATAGTATCATAATCTAATCAAGATATTTAATCATAATTAGTGAATTTGAGTTATGCGGAGTTAGTCCAGCCTGGTAGGACGTCAGCTTCCCAAGCTGAAGGCCGCGGGTTCAAATCCCGCACTCCGCACTTATAATTCTCTAATTGCTTTTTCAATCATTCCACGGTCTTTGGCTTTAGGATAAAGCTTCAGATAATTTTTAAGATCATCTTTTGCTTCAGAATTTTTTTGTTGTTTTTCTCGTAGAAAAGCTCGATTTTTGTAAATTTTTGCAGAACGTTTGGGATTAATTTCTATAGCTTTACTATAACAAGACTCTGCCTTTTCGATTTGATTTGTCTTTAGATAATAGTTTCCCAGTCCATTATATGAAAGATAAAATCTGTTGTTTATTTTGATGCTCTTTTCATAATACTGGATGCAATCATTAGAATTTTGCTCGCTAAGCAAAGTACCCAAAAGATGCAACGCTGTTGAATTGTTTTGATTTAATTCGACTGTTTTTTTTAAAGATGATATTGCCTCAGCTATGTTTTTTTGCAAAATGAGTCTTTCAGAAATTAAACAAAGTCTGTTTGATTTTTCTGTAGAGTCATTTTCTAGTTTTATAGAAGATAATATTTCTGCTGGAGCCAAAATAATCAACAACCTTCCATCTTCAGACCATTCTCTATCAAAGATTTGCTGAGGAATGACTCCCTCCTGTTGTTCACCTTTCTGATTTCCTTTTTGAATATAGTGAAAGATTGTTTTTTCATTATCATCATATCCAGAAATTACTGAAACGTGTTGTGTAATTTCTGGAATCCCAGGAAGAATCACTATAGGTGGAATTCCTTTATCTATTATTTTTTTTAATTCGGATAACGAAGAGTTAACAATTTTGCAACTCAAGCCGTGTCTTTCAGCAGACTCTATTCCTTCAATTAGGATGCTTCCGTTAGAGTTTATGTATTGCTTTGCAGTCTCTACAGCTTCTGACATTGAGAGTTCAATATTCCAGTATTTTGAAACTACATTAATTGGTAAAGGTAAGCAAATATTTTCATCTTCAACCATCGGAAGCAAAAGCTGATGATCAAAGGATTCCATTGTTTGAATTTGACTCCAGAGTTATTAAAATCAATCATAGTGAACAAAATTTTAGAATCAAATTTTTTCCGTCGTCACTCATTTCTGGATGAAATTGAGTTCCAAAGATTGGTTTTTGTCCATATTGGATAATTTCAAATTTACAGTTCTCAGATTCTCCTATTGAAAGTAAAATGCTCGGCAGTTTAGAGATCTCAAATCCATGACTCTCAAACACCTGCAAGTTACTATTATAAAGTGAATTTTCTCTTTGAATCCGAATTTGTTCATTACCTTTTTGCGGCAAGTCAAGTTTTCGAATTGTGCCACCTAAAGTCAGAGCTAGTATTTCTGCACCATAGCAGATTCCCAATAATTTTTTATTTTTTTTAATTGCGTGATTAATTATTTTAGAATTTACCTCGTTGATTTTTTTCTCATTTTTTCTTCGTCCAGAAAGAATAAATGAATTATAAACATGTAATGATTCCAAATTAACTAAATCAGGTGTTTGTTTTTCAAATGTTATCTTTTTATTTTTTAAAAAATCAATTAAATTATTTGTATAGATGGAACCATTATCTATGACTAATAGCATGTCACGATGTCACCAGATACTTAATTTAAGCTTGTAATAATTTGTAGTCACGTTTAAGTAAATAGAAAAATATCAAAGATCATTATGCCAATTGAAATACCATTACTTGCATTGATAATTAGTTGTGTTACTGCAACTATTTTTGCGATTACACTAGCAATCACCTGGAAGGCTACAAAACAAAATACAAGAGCAACATATGCTCAACTTTTACGAGGATTTCATGAGGATCTCACACAGCGATTAAACAAAAACGCAATTTTACACACTACTGAAGATTGTGAACGATATGCAAATGATTATCTAAATACACTTGATGAAATTGCATTTTTGGCCACAAATAACAAGATTCCAACTGATATTGCAGGATACTTTCATAGATTTTTTTCATATGGCCAGAGAATCATTGATTGGTATGATAATATGATTGGAGAAGATTTCAGGAAAATGGCAAATGAAAATTGGCCCAACTATTTTGAATTTTGCAAAAAATTTGATATCAAAATCAGATCTGACGATAAACTGCCAAGAATAATGCTTGATTATGATAAATTACGAAGTAATGAAAAATAATAATTCAAGTAATTTCATATCAAAAATCTAAATAAATTTAGCTAAAAAAATATAGAAGTTAGTTGCCTACCTCAATGGAGACATAGTGTATCTCAGGAATATTATCTTTAACAACTATTGTTCCAATATTGAGGTTAGTACCTTCTTGCCACATGTATACATGATCACTTCGTGGTTTTACAAAATTATCTATGAATTTTGATATAAGGTCTTGTGTATCAACACGTTCATTTTCAGTAAAGAAGGCTATCTGTCCTTCTTTAAATGATAGTGGAATCTGTATTGATGTTGGTTCAGAAATATCTAGTCCATTTTCTTTGAATAAAGATTTTATAATATCAATTCTGTCTGATTTTCCCAATTCAACATAATCAGTATCAATTGATGTTGAGGAACCAGTCACTCCAGATACTTTTTTCAAGTATGCCTCAAAGGCCTCTTGCTGGGTATTTCCTAAACCAACGTAATAATCTCCAGAAAATGCCGCACCTACAGCCGCGATAGTACCTAGTTGAGCAACAACTCCACCAGCTCCCGCAGTGTATATGGGGATAAAGTAAACATCGTGTTCGCCTACCCTATATAGTATGTTATCTCCGATTCGGGGGTTTCTTAAAAGTGTCTTTAATTCGGCAAAGTCTGGATCTTTATCCAGTGCTTCTCTAACTGCAGTAGGACCAATCAATTTGGTAGTAGAGTTTAATGGGACTTCATAAAATTGCATGTTACCTAGATTCTTCAGATCGTTTTGAACTATCATGTATCCTGCAAGATTTCTACCTTGAGAACCTCTTAGTTCCAATGAAAGTAAGCCTATGAATTCTGTTTGATTAAATCCAGGCGGTTTTGCTTCGACATAATAAGTTTCCAAACCTGAAGGGATTTCATAAAATTCATTTGCTTGGATGAATGTATTGACATCAGTTACATGGTAAATATTATACATCTCTGTTTTCCAGTTAAATAATTCAACTGGATATCTTATTTGCTCTTTGAGCCAAGTTGGTATTGGTTTGAACTGGTCAGAATATTGACTAGTAAACATTTTAGTAAAGAAATCATCACCTGTTTTCAATAATTGAATATTACCATCATGAGAATCAATTAAAGCAAATCCTACTAATCTCAGATAGGGATTTCCAACAGACCATGGTACATCATGAGTGTCAAATCCAATAATTAGTGGAGTCAACCAATAGGATTTTTCTCCATCAGTTACTGGAATAGAATCTACCTCCTTACCAAAGAGATTGTATTGAAAATATGGGTACAGTGTTTGCAATCTTTCATGAACGTCCTTATAGCGCATAATGTGGACCGATTCTCCAGGAAATGAAAGTAAAAAATTTGGTTCAAAAATCCAGCTAAGTGGTGGAGAGACATCTAATCCTCCTTTACCATTATAGGCTACTCCTCCAAGTTCTGCGCTGGTAGACCCTCTAGAAGTTGGATAGGCAGACCAAGTATCCTGAAAGAGGCCACCTTCACCGTAATAGATCTCTCGCTGCTTGAAAAATTTACTGCTATCTACAATTTGACCAGTTGTAGCATCAAGAGTCAGGAATCCGTTTGGAACATGGGTATATACGAGATGCTCATTATACCACCGGTTTTCAAGGCTAACACTGGAAGGTAATATGGGTTTCATGGAAGCAGTCCAGTATAATGTATTGTTAAAACGAAGAACATCGTTATCTTCAAAATCCACATTTGGTATCAATCCAATTTCTGGTTTTAGTTTAGCAAACGCTGCTTCCCAGTCCCAGACTCTAATCACATCAAGTACATCGTTGTTTTTATTTACATAATTTTTTATATTGTTTAGGGAAACGGATTGTAATTTTACTTCATGTGTGCTTTCATGTATATCATTTAGTTGACCAAGATAACGATTAATACCAATTTGTTGGGCATTATAAGGCCCCAAGTATTCAATTTTTTTTTGAATCTGCAATACTATTATTGACAGTTACTAATCCCAGAACAACAATTCCAATTGCAATAACTAATAAAATTCTAATGTATACATCTCTCTTAAACATATGAGTGAGAACACGGGCTCTTATTCGATCTACAATTGAAAAAACCAAAAGAGTAAATCCGATTAATAGTGTTCCACCAATGATATACCGTGTATTATAATCAATTTGATCAGTAAAAAATTGATTAAAACCTAACCAGAGTATGGCAACTCCAATTATGGTTTCTATAGTTGAAACGTAGTTTAGGTATCTTGGTTTGCCACTATTTGAATCTTGAAGATATGAAGTAATGACATGAAGAATTTTATGAATTCCCACATACAAAACTAATCGGATTCCAATTGCTGCAAGAATTGGTGGTAAAAGAATCAGTAATGCAGGAATCATTGGAACAATGTGGTTGACTGAATAACTAGGATCAGTGTTTGGGGTTACAAATGGTAAAGAAAATAGATTAGATAAATTTTCTAAACCTAGATCATTTCCATCAAGGAATGAGATAGCTGCAAATCCAAACATAATATTTACAAAAAATGCCCCAAAGAGCAAAATTTTTGTTATTTGCCAGACGACAAATTGTACTGGACTAAGTTTGTAATCCTTAAAGCTTGGAATGTTATTTGAAATTGATTGTTGAGTACTTTTTCCGATAAATCCAATTGCGGTGCTAAGTCCGTACCAAAAGATAGACGATCTTCCAACAATGTTTACTCGTACCAGAGCAATTGCTGAAAGGATCATAGTTGAAATTAGAGAAAAATACAGTGGTTTACTAAATTGTTCTCCAAATTCTGTGAAATTCATTGATAAAATTACGGATTGATTACCAATAACGGCAAAAACTGCAACAACAATGATGGCAACTATGATGAATCTAACAAGTTTTCCTGTATCAGGAGGTGGAGCTTGTTTATCAGTAGTCGCGCTATACAAAATCAACATATCTTTTGGTTTGGTAAATTAATGTCTTACCAACAAGATTCAAGATAAAGCATTATTTTTGGAATTATTTTACGCTAATTACGGTTCAGTGGTTCTATATATCATTCAAAGAGTTAAGAAAGTGTTGCCAGTTTTTTGCAAATCATGTATACTGCAGCATAAGTTGGAACTGACACTTTTTCATCAAAATATGGACCAAATGTTCTATTCTTTAGCTTAAATTTAGTGGGACAACTAACTATTATTTCTACTGAATTTTCGTGGAGAAATGAAGCTTCGGTATATGGATCAAATTTTGTAATGTCATGACAAAAAATTTTTGTCAACCCACTTTTACTGTTTAGTGATCCCGGAAGTCGAAATATTCTATGAATGTCCATTGTTACATTAGGATCGATTTTAGCTCCAATCTTGTTAGAGAGATTTTCTAAAGTTTTTTGGAAAGAAGAATAACCGTTAATTATTAATTCTGAAATTATTTTTGAGCGTTTTGATTTTGATTCATATACTTCTTTTGAAAACCTTCCTCCCCACCCTTTTTCTTGAAAATCTGGGAAGGATGAACGATTCGGTTTAAATTTTTTCATCCCAAAAGTTTCTGGAATTGCTCCATGAAACATGATATAATCTGTTAATTCTGATCTTTCCCTTGAACCAATTTTCTGGAATTGTGAATTATATACATATACATGAAATCCTTCATTACCAGAAAAATAAACATGAATGTCATTTGGTTGAACACCCAAGTCTTCAATTAGAATTTTTGATAATTTTGATACTTCATATTTAGATGCATCTATGCAGTTTTTACATGGTAGAGATTTTTTTTCTAATTTTGTGGAATTACACTTAGCACAATTAATATTTGAGATGGATATTTCATTGCATTCATTGCATTTAGAAATTGTATGGTTTTTTCTACATTCTAAATTTAGATCTTTGGCATCAATATCAAAAATTAGATCTGCCTCCTTCCAACCTTTTTCATTCATAGGCAAATTTGGAAAAGAATAGTAACCATTTGAACAATAAACATCAGAGGGGATGTTTCTCATCAACAAAAGATGCAATTCTTTATCATCTTTAATTGAGATATGTCGTGTCATACCAGAATTAAATTTTTGAAATCCAAATTCTCGCTCAAAAGTTCTATTTGGAACATGGATAAGATCAAAATGTTCAAAATAGTATTTCTTAAAAGAATCTTCTAGAAATTTTATGTCGTTTTCTTGCATTAACTTCTCTTTTTTCCAAATTGAAGGGGGTTTATGATATTAGCACATTCTGGAATTGCAAAGCATAAACTTTGTGTCTTTAGTTTTTCGCATGAAGGGCAAGAATAATGAGTGCCGCTTCCTGAGGTTCCTGCTAAATGATTTAGTTGGTAAAGAGTAACTCGTTCATTGTAATCAGGTGCATTTTTGAATAACGGAGAAATCTGTTCAATTGATTGACCTTTTGATAATAGAAATGTTGCAAGCATGAATCTTCCAGAGTGTGGAAGATTTTCACCTTTTTCAAGAATTTTAATGGCGTGCTTTATGCATGGTGGATATTCACCTGTAGTTACAGTATAAGTTGAAAATTTTTTAGAAAGAATGATTAATTTGTTGACTGGTTCTTCAAAACTAGAGATCATTGGTGGTGCTTTGGCATTAATAATTTTAGAGTTGATATAAGTTCCCAATTCTTTTCGAATTAATCTTACTGTTTCATGCGGACTCAGGAATACTAGGCCATTTTCTACATGTCTGTTAATTAACTTCCATTCTCTTTCATGAAAATTTATTGAATGTGTAAGATAGTCAGATACAGGGATTACAAAAAAATCATCCTGTTTTTTTACTTGAATTGAAAATAAGTCATCAATAATTTTAATTGCTAATTGTTTTTTTGATTCATCTGAAATATTTGCTAGATCCTTTTCTAGGTATTTTTCTGCGCGTCTAGCTTCGGCAAGTGCAAATCTTTTGATCAAGGTAGTCATGCCACTCAATTTAAGCAAGACAATTGCTAATAAAAAAGAGAATACTTCTCTTGGGAGTGCAGCTTGATTTGAAGCTTGATCAGCTATTAAATCAGATTGATAGATTTTTCCATCTGCAGCTACTTCAATTCTATTAAATGCTTTTTCAACTAATTGTTTCAAATCAGGATCAGTTCCAAATTGTTCAAGTGTAAATCCCTTATCTTTTAGATATTGGCCCGCATCTGCCAAAAATGGGTATTTGGCGATTTCATCCTGTCCCAGTGCAATCATGTTAGTCTTTAATGATATTTACTTAAAAATCTGATTTTATTTCCTCAAACAAATGCTGATTTAAATTATGTTTAGTTAAAATTGTTAAATATGCAGATCGGTTGCCATGTTTCGATCTCTGGTTCAATTGACAAGGCAATTGATAATGCTATAGAAAGAGAATGTTCAGCATTTCAAATATTTACTAGAAATCCAAGAGGATGGCATGCAAAAGATCTTTCAGATGAGGATATAACAAGTTTTAGAAGAAAATTAAAAGCAAGTAAAATAGATAGATTTGCAACTTGTGCTCATATGCCGTATTTACCGAATTTATCTACACCAAAGGAAGATGGTTTTGAAAAATCAGTAAATACTCTAATTAGTGAAGTTGAAAGATGTGGAAAACTGAGTATTCCATATTTGGTTACACATCTAGGTAGTCATTTAGGAACTGGTGAGGAAGCAGGAATCAAGCAACTAGTAAAAGGATTAAGCAAGGCAGGACAAACAAAAAATGATGTAATGATTTTACTAGAAAATACTGCTGGTCAAAAAAATTCTGTGGGTGCAGATTTTGAGCAATTAGCTGAAATTTTTAATAAATTAAAACCTACAAAAAAATTCGGTATTTGTTTAGATACGTGCCATGCATTTGTTTCAGGTTATGATTTAAGAACAGAAAAATCTGTTAAAGACACTTTTACTAAATTTGATGACTATGTAGGGATAGAAAATTTGAAAATATTACATCTTAATGATGCCAAGGGAGAAATTGGTTGTAATCTTGATAGACATTATCATATAGGATTGGGAAATATCGGAGAAAAAGGACTAGCAGAAGTGATAAAAACTGCCAATAAGGAAAAAATTCCAATAATTTTAGAAACTCCAATTGATGATATACGAGATGATTTTGAAAACATAAAGATAGCAAAGGAGTTGGCGTAGAAATTTATTCAGTTGTGGGTGAAATAGAATAATGAATTATGAAGATGTAATGAAATTAGCATTAGAACGAGGATTTTATTTTCCTAGCTGTGAGATTTATCCAGACGCACAAGCTGGTTTTTGGGAATATGGACCTTCTGGTGTAAGCTTGAAAAATAAATTTCTTGAATTATGGAGAAGAGAGTTAATCAGAAGGGATGGAATGATGGAGATTGATGGTTCGCAGATAATGTCAAAATCTGTATTTGATGCATCTGGTCACTTGGGAAATTTTGCAGATCCAATTATAAAATGTGTAAAATGCAAGTCAACTTTTAGAGCGGATCGTACAATTGCTGAAATCTCAAAAATAGAGATTCCTGAGAGTGCAGATTTGGAGGAATTTGATAATGCTATTTTAAAAAATAATATTAAATGTCCAAAATGTGGGGGAGATTTTGAAAATGCCAAAAAATTCAACATGATGTTCAAAGTTGGAATAGGCCCAGAAGAAGAACCTGCATATCTTAGACCAGAGACATGTCAGTCGATCTTTGTTGATTTTCCGAGATTGTTTAAGACAATGAGAGGAAAATTACCATTAGGAATTGCTCAAGTCGGTAAAAGCTTCAGAAATGAGATATCACCTAGACAAAGTTTACTTCGCTTGAGAGAATTTTATCAGGCAGAAATTGAGGTCTTTTGCAATCCTACTAAATTAGATCAAATGGAAAATTTTTCTGAGATTCAAGATACTGTAATTAGAATTCTCACTAGTTCAGAATCAGTTGTAATGACATGTAAAGAAGCAGTTGAAACAGGAATAATTCCAAACAAGTTTGTTGCATATTATCTTGGTATCTTGACAGAATTTTATGATAAAACTGGGATTGATATTACAAAAAGTAGGTTTAGAAAACTAGGTAATAAGGAAAAGGCCTTTTATGCTCAAATTGCATTTGATTTTGAAGTTGAAACCACAGTTGGATGGTTAGAATTAGTTGCGTGTAACTATAGATCAGATTATGATTTATCAAATCATGCAAAGAAAAGCAAAGAGAAATTTGAGGTGATGGATAATGATGAAAAAGTACTTCCACATGTTTTTGAGATTTCAATGGGAATTGACAGAAGTCTGTATACTATCTTGGAGCATAATCTATATGATGATAAGGAACATGAAAGAATAGTCTTATCTCTAAAGCCATATTTGTCTCCAATTCATGTAGGAATTTTATCTCTAGTCAAAAAAGATGGTTTAAAGGAAAAAACAGATGAGATTTATCTGCAAATTAAAAGAAAATATGATGCATTTTTAGATCATTCTGGTGCAATAGGAAGAAGATATCGCAGATTAGATGAAGTCGGAGCGCCTTTTGCAGTTACAGTTGATCATCAAACATTACAAGATGGAACTGTAACTATACGTAAAAGAGATTCTATGGAACAAGAAAGAATAAAGATTTCAGAACTTGATTCGTTGATTGCCGAGTCTACTGCATATCCATAATTTGGAAAAAGTTAATTATTAAAATCATATGTTTTTCCAATTTTGTATTCTGTAGTGACTATTTTCCTAGTCTGTTTTTTCTGCAGATTTTCTAAATTTAGTACACTGAAATTTGGGTATTATCAATAAAATATAGTAATTTTGATCTAAATAAGAAACAAATATTGAGAGAAAATTGAGATTGATTTTTTAAAAAGTAAAACAAAAAGGATGACAGTCGCCTTTCCACTAGTCTACTAATATGATGAAGTAGATGTGTTAGACGAAAGTCCAGTTGGTGATGGTACAGATGGGAATTTGTCTCCAACCTGTTGTTCAGCTACTGCAGATGCTTCTTGTAGGATTCTATCTGTTTCCTCGCTTGAAGCTCCAGTCTCCATGCTAAATGAGTCTCCTGCGAGGGAATCCATCATTAGTCCATTGAGGGTCTGTGTCATTGAATTCAGTTCTGAGTCTGCTTCTGGCATAAATCTTCCTAGTGATGACTTCAATCCCTTCATTGTAGACATCGCTGGGCCGATTGCTACCATAGCATCGCCAAGATCATGAATAGTTGTCAGTCTTAATTGGACTTGTTCTAATGACATTCTTGCATTACCGAGCATCTTAGTAACTTTACGAATTTCAGCTAATTCGTTGGACAAAACTCTACTTGTACCAGTATCATGTTGCTGCATTGCAGCTACGACTCTCTGAAAGAGTTGCGCATCTCTTTCATGCAGTTTTCCAAGCATAGAATCCATTTTGGATATCTGGACTTGGAGTTTGTTTACTGCAGTTTGGATTCGTGGTTTTAATGCACCTTGAGGTTTTACTGCATCTCGTAGTTTGTCGGTTACGCCTGGGGTCTCTTGTCGAGCCCAAGTTTTATCGAAGTTTGGCATATCGCATGGTTTAGAAATTAACTCTTAATGGACGGTGTATATTTAGATAAACTTTAGAGTAAATTAAGCTAACAAACTAATCTTAGGGATAAATCCATGAATCATGGTCAAAATAGCAGTTTTTGATTCTGGACTTGGCTCCCTTTCGATTATTAAATCCATTCAAAAAATATGTAAATCAGAAATCATCTATTTTGCTGATCAGAAAAATTTTCCATATGGAAAAAAATCAAAAAGACAGTTAGAACAGATTATTAAAAAAACAATAAAATTTTTAGAAGAAAAATTTTTGCCGGATTTAATTGTAATAGCATCAAATACTCCAACTTTAATGATAAATATCACAAATAAGAAAATAATTGGTGTAAATCCTCCAATAAAAGAGGCAATGATACTTTCTAAAACAAAAAACATTGCAATACTTGGAACAAGATCCGCAATTACAAGTAAAAGTTTATCAAATTATATAAAAAATTTCTATTTTTCAAAAGATGAAAAAGTTTTCAAAATAAATGTATCGGCACTTGTTGAACTTGTGGAATCAAACAAATTTATAAAAAATAAAATGTACTGTAAAAAAATTATAAAAAATGTTCTTGATGGTAATTTTTCTAATAAGAAAATAGATGTAGCCACATTATCAAGTACACATTTATCATTTTTAAAGTCATTATTGAATTCTGAATTTCCACAAATACAGTTTATTGATCCTGCAGATAATGTTGCACAAAATGTTCTTAAAATAATTAAAAAAAATGAATCAAAGCGAAATACATTAAAAATTTTTACCTCTGGTAATGTAAGACATTTTGAAAAAAAGCTTTATAAAATTGGAATAAGAAATAAAGTTAATTTTTTATCTATTTGACTTTTGCCTTTCTATATCCATGACTAAATTTTTTATCATAAAGTTTTGAATATTCATATGATTTTGGATTTATGACGTCACTAATAATTACAATTGCAGTTCTTGTAATTTTTTCATCTCTAACTTTTTTCACAATGTTTTCTAGTGTTCCTTTAATAATTTTTTGATCAGGCCAACTTGCTCGATACACTACTGCTATGGGTGTAGATTTTTTGTATCCACCTGCAATTGCTTCTTTTACAATATTAGAAAGAAGATGAACACTGAGATAAAAAATCAAAGTAGCTTTGTGTTTTGCAAGTTCGGAAATTTTTTCTCTTGTTGGAACCTTTGTTCTAGATTCTGCTCTTGTAACAATAATAGTTTGTGTAACACCTGGAAGTGTTAGTTGTATTCCTAGAGCAGCTGCTGAGGCTAAAAATGCAGTAATTCCTGGAATTACTATAGATGATATTCCTTTTTGCTCCAGATTATCTATTTGCTCTTTGATGGCTCCGTAAATTGATGGATCACCATCGTGTAATCGGACAACAAGTTTGTTTTTCTTTGCATTTTTGTAAAGTAGATCAAAAATTTCTTCTCTTACTAAACCTGCTGCATCGTATAATTCTCCATTTTTGCATAGCTTAAGAATTGGGGGTGGAATTAAAGATCCAGAGTAGACTATAACATCTGCTTTTTGAATTAATTTTTTAGCTTTTATTGTAATTAATTCTGGATCGCCTGGACCACATCCAACAAAATAAACTTCAGACACGTTTTACCACCAAGATTGAGAAATATTTTGTAGTTAATGTACCATTATTTACTTCGCCTAATGTTAATTTTCTAATGATTTCATTTTCTGTTCCAAGGTCTTGACCAATAGCAAAAATAGAATTATCAGGAAAACCAGCTTCTTTTAGTAAATCAATTACTTTATCAAAATATCTGCCGTCTTTTAAAAAAACCATTGTTTCAGAATTTTTTGCTATTTCTTTTACAGTACTCAGATCATAACATGATGGAATAATAGCAACTTTTTCTGAACCTTCCGCAATGCTTACACCCACTTTAGCTGCAAAAGTAAACATAGAAACAATCCCTGG
>JAEMQG010000067.1 GCA_022758935.1 Candidatus Nitrosopumilus sp.
ACTTTGAGTAATTCATCATAAGAGATCTCGTTTGGATCATATTCTACTTGTACTGCTTCAGCATGACCAGTTGTATCAGTGCAAACTTCTTCATAAGTTGGATTTGTCAATTTACCTCCAATGTAACCTACCTGTGTTGATTTCACACCTTTAGTTTTACGAAGTATGTCTTCAACATGCCAAAAACATCCTGCACCAAATGTCGCTTTCATAATTTTAATAAGAACTCTATCAGATTAAAACTATATGATCAGCAGTAATGATATAATTCAAAGATTGTTTTTCAGCTAACTAGTCAATTTCAATGATTTGTTCTTCAATAAGATATTTCAAAGAATTTACCAGATAGTATTATTTTCTAATTAACGTTGGTAAAAATTTTAACTGTCTTCTTAGCCAAATTTTCAATGTTCGCAGAAGGTTCTGCAGATATTAATAGAAGAATTTGGCTTACCGGAAATGGAAAACTTACCAATACTGCCTTGTCGCGTCTTGCTGCAATATAATTAATTGGGCCCAAGCTTTCATCATACTCTTTTCGAATTGAAGCTTTTGATACAAATTCCAAAAAGGAGTGCAATCTAGTTTCGTCTCCCTCATAAGGAACAAGTCCTTCTTTAAAACCACCCGCGATTAGATTTCCATCTTTATCTACAATTCCAGCAAATCTAATTTCAGGTTCTTTGAGGATCTGGGAACATTTTTCATTGTAAAGTTTAAGGTCAGTATTATTTTGAGCAGACAACGAAGTACAGTTAACATATCAAAAATAAAAACTTAGCCACTAATACAATTATTTTTCAAATTTATTGGAACCATCTTGGAATTAAAATCCCACATTAGGCATCAAGTTAAGAGAATGTCTACTAGTAATTATTAAGTAGACAAATAGAAACAGATCTTATTGAGATTACAATTATTGATGATCCTAATAATAGGAGTAGCTGGAGTAAGTGTAGTACCAAGTGTATTTGCACACGAACCGGATTTTGAGGTAAAAACTCCAAAAGACATTCTAAGATTTTGTGAATTTTTTTATGACGAGTATGTTTTCATGGGAGCAGAAATTCTTGCCCAGGAGCATCAAAGGTATCCAAATCTCAGAGCATGTGTAATTTTGTACAATCATGTAACTTGGAAGAGCACACTCCCAGGAAGAGATACGGTGTTAATTGAAGAGATTAAAAAATATCTTGATAATGCAGATGATATCAAACAGAGAGGTATAAGAAATTCCAAATCTATGCCAGATTGGATAAAAAATGATGCAAAAATGTGGGTGCGAGGAGAAATTACCGATCTGGGATTTGCTTATGGAATCAGAGCAATGCTAGAAGATCATATTCTAAATCCATCTTTTAATAATACTAGTAGGAATTGCAATGAGAATAAACTGTGTATTACAAAATCAGATTTCATGAAATATTCATACTCTAACAAATATGGCCAAGACATTACAGAAAAATACACTGTGGATTTAATTAGTGAGAATGAAATTTTAATCACAACAGAAAAAATTTCAAGAGACGGTAAAGAGATTGCAAGTATAAACATTGACAATCAGGGAGCAATTCCAGCAAATAAGAAATGTTGTGTAATAGACAAATTCATATTTTTAACTCCAATTAATTTTGGAGAAATGATCACCATAGATTTGAAAGTGATAGGAGAAACATCATATGAATTCAATGGTAAAACTCGTCAAGCATGGATTGCACAAAATTCAGAAAAACAAGACACGTTAATTATTGATAAAGATACAGGATTGGTTTTTTCAGATAGTCATAAAGAAACAGGCATGACAATCAACTGGGAAAAAACAGAATTAATAGACACCAACATTTTTGAGAAAAAATATATAACAAACAAATTTGTCATACCAAAATGGTATAAGACAATTACAATGTGGCTGGTAAATGATTTGATTTCAGAGTCAGAATACCTAAATGCAACAGAAAATTTATTGGAACGAGAAATCATTCAGGTCTAATTTAGATCCTGCATTTTAGAACAACATAGTCAATAATTTTTTGCTCAGATGCCTTTTTCATTTTAAGAATAGAGATGTAAAGTATTTGTTCTACATATTTTGGATATTTTTGCAATATTGATTTTTTTAATTCGTTACGATTTTTAACATAGTAATTTGCCAATGGAGTATAGACATTTTTTCCTATTAATTTTTCATCGTGGATTGTAAATCCTCCAGAAATTAAAAGTTCTTTTACATGTTCTAATCCATAATGTTCTGAGGACCAAGTAAATTTTAAAATTCCCAATTTCGCAAAAGAAGCGCTTGGAAGAGTCACAGGTAATGCCAAAGTCAGTATTCCATCTGATTTTAAAATTCTTTTTGATTCTGAAATAAAATCTTTCAGAGGTTTGAAATGTTGTGAAGATTCTAACGCCAACACACGATCTACAGAGTTATCAGAAAAGGGTAATTTTGTAGAAGTTGAATTTAAAAATTCAAGATTCCTCTGAGGACCTGAAAAAGATAATTGATCATAATTGATGTTTACACAAAAAAGATTCAGTTTTTCATAGTTATTTCTCCAAAAAATTGCAGGTGCAGACAATCCACTTCCAACATCAACTGCGTTTTTTGCATTTTCCAGTTCTGCCAATTTACCAAAATATGAACAAAGATTTTCTTGGGCAGGTATAGGTTCGGATGTATTTTCCATCCAATAGCCAAAATTTAGCATTGAACCACCTGTGGCTAATTGCATTATGGGTGAAAGTGAATTGTAGAGATTTATGACGTCTTTCTCATTTTTTCTAATAGTCCAAAAAAAGACATCAAGGGGATTAATTAAGTTCAAAAAGATTTTCAAATAAAGTTGAAATTAGATCTTATTAATTGGTTAATTTTTCTAAATTAATTCAAAAAACCATGCATTGAATGTGCATAATTTTATCAAATAAAATAGAGTTGGATTCAAGATTTTGAACTAATTCAAAACTTAACGTAACTGAACCTTGCTGTAATAATAAAAATACAGTTATGTTCATAGATTCAGTTCAATCACAATAATACAAAATACAAGGGTCTGGTTTATGTTCAGCATATTCAGGATGTTCAGTTTGTGCCTAAAATCAAAAGTACAGTTTTCTGAACGCATCTGAAATTACATTCTAAATTTTGAATTGACTTAAGAATTTATGATGGAGTTTAGAATTTAATGCAGAATAACTTTATTAAAAATCAAATCAAAACAGGACGATTATTTTAAAAATCGTAAATTTCTTTACCAAGTTTATAGAATAGTTTAGAATACTTTTCTAGATACATGTCCTGAAATTTAGCATCATCTTGGTTCATGTCGTATAATAGTGCGAGAAATATAAAAAATGATCCTTTCCATTACAGCCTCGTTCAAGCCTTGTCTCTCCTCTTGAATTTCATATAGTAATTTTCTCAATTCCTTACCATCTTCTGGAATAACCATCTCAAACCTATTATGATGAAAGAATGTAGCAGTAATCAAACTGGCAGTTCTTTTATTGCCTGCACAGAAAGGTTGAGCCCATGCAATAGAGGCCATGAGATAAGATCCCTTTTTGATCAAACCTTGTAAATCATCAGTAGTATCAACATTATCAAATATTTTAAAAACCTCATCTAACGCATCTTGTCTAACACAAAAAACATCCAGTTCATCAAGACACAAGTTGATCACCCTTTGATTGGTTTCAATAACATCCTGTTTTGTTATGTTGCAGATGATTTTCATATTATTGAAAATCTTATTTCCTATTAACTTAAGGATTTAGAAAGTAGAAACTAATCATCATTAATTATGGTATCAATACACACGTTATCAGAAATTGTACAACATTCAATCCATTTGTGATTACTTTACTATTCTAACTATGTCACAACCAACTATTAGGGTTCATCATTTAGGAATCCGTTAATGCATCCAACAGTGTCAGTGCCTTTGAAACCTAGGGGATTCTTTGATCCCTCATTATAGTTCATGATAAGATCAGGGATCTTGTCTCTATTGGTGTCACTTTTACTAGTTTCTACTGAAGCTTTTGGTGTAGCACCACAGAATTTTGGCGCATCAGAAAGTGGTGAAACATCAATGATAAATTAACTATGTTGCAATCAAAACTAACTAAAGATTAGATAACTGCATCTTTTACTAATGAAAGATGTTTTATTAGTGTGATCGCAATAAGTGAAATATGAGTGAGCCAAGTTCAGATTTTTCAGAGATAACGATTGCAAAATGGATTGATAGATTTTTTGCATGGTTGATTGATTTTTGTATTATTTCAATAATTTCAATATTGATAATTTTTTCAGCTTTTGGAACAATTAACTACGAGGTAAGCGAAAAATGGATTTTAGCAGAAACAACTCAATTTATTCCAGTAAGTATCATCTTTTTTGCATATTGGACAATTTTAGAATATAAAAAAGGTCAGTCAATCGGAAAAAAAATTCTAAATTTGAAAGTAACAGACATGTATGGAAGACCACCAGATTGGAAAGGAATCATGATCAGTAGTTTTGGAAAAACATTTCTTTTACCATTGGATGTAATATTAGGATGGATTTTTACAAATGAAAATCGCCAAAGAATTTTCAATAAAATAGGAGACACACTCATAATAAAAATAAAAGACCAAAAAGAAAATAAAGAGAATATCAGATATAAAAAAGACTGAATTTTGTCATATTTTGTTATCCAATTGTGTCATAGAATTAACCAGTAGATCTATTACCAACTTTGAATTTTTTTATGTTAAGAAATGAATGTAACCATAAAATGGTGGGTTGGACTACCTAAAGAACTACAAAAAGACATAGAATTTGAAGAGTATGAAAAGATTCAAGAAAATATTACTAGTTTCAATTCATTTGACAAATGATACTTGTTTTATGTGAAAGTGTTTCAATGGAAAAAAATCAATAGGACATACGAAAAAGTAAATTGATAAATTATTACCCTCTAAAATAGGATACATATGATTTTAGTTTAAAAAAAATTAAAAGGGTAAAAAATAGCTGGAATTTAAAATATCTAAATTTAATGATTTATGAGTACTGCCTTCTAGTTATTTTTTCTTTTCTTCTTTCATAGTATCACGTTCTTTTTCATTTTGTTCTTTCATAGTATCACGTTCTTTTTCATTTTGTTCTTTCATAGTATCACGTTCTTCCTTTTGATTTTCTCTCATTTGCTTACGTTCTGTCTTCTTTTCTTCATGAAGTTGTTTTTTATCTGCTTTTAATTCATCATCTATAGATTTACGAAGTTCTTTAATTTTTTCAACATCCGCATTAGATTTCAAACTAGATTTAATATCAGAGAGAGCAACGATTTTCTCAGAATTATTTATGTGTAACCCTTTAGCTTCTCTAATTGCAATATCCATGCTTTTTCCGAATTCTTTAAAGGATTCATTGTAAATTTTCCTCAGTTCTTTGTATGATTCTTTAATATCATCAAGATTATCTCTACATTTTTTTCTGATGTCATCTCGTTGAGACGGTTCAGATGCAATCAAAGAAATTTGGCACTCTTTAATTACAATACGTGTTTCTTCTTTTTGTTCTTTAAACAAAGATCTTGATTCTTTAACAAATATAGTAAGTTGTTCATGAATATTTTCAATTTCATTATCGGAATCTTCATCACATATTCCTAAATAATCACCATGAGCCAGATGGGCTGAAACAGATGAACTTGCTACAGTAATGCTATGAGATTGTGTCTGATTGCCTGGAGGGATATGGCATAAAGTTATGTTTCCTTCAGTGGATGTTATGTTTCCTATAACAGAGGTTCCATTAGAAATGCCAACTAGTCCGTGGTGAAAATCTTCAACATCGTCATCTTCAGTATCCATCTTAGTTGCAAATGCAAAACTTAGCAGATTAAAATACAATTCAGAGTCATCAGATATAGAGTCATCATTAAAAGATATGTGGAATGTAGAAGGGTTAATTATCAAACCAGTAACAAGTACAGAAAATAAGAAAAATACACAAATACGATTACTCATTATTAATAATGAAAATAGAGCATCATTTAAGATTTGTGCATAAATACTATCTATGGTTACACACAAAATTATTTTCTTAATGTCGTGTATAGCATTCGCTAAGAGTGATTAAAAATAAAATCATCAAATCAAAATGTATAGCATTCGCTAAGAGTGATTAAAAATAAAATCATCGTACATGTCGTGTATTTGTTTTCACTTGATGAATTCAAAAATG
>JAEMQG010000198.1 GCA_022758935.1 Candidatus Nitrosopumilus sp.
ACGATGTTCTTTGATCTGGCTAAACCGCCATAAAAGAATCCGACTCCGGGTGTCATGAGAAGTACCAATGAAGTAGCTGATAGCATCCATGCTGAAGCACCTGTATCAATTTTACAGTGTAGCATTTTACCATCGTCATCTTTGTACCAACATTAGTTATGATTTCCAGTGTAAATTCCACTAGTTCCTTTAACGTATCCATCCATACCATCATTAACACTTTGTGCAAATGCCTGTGACATTGCACTTGTTGCTGTAATGGCTACTGTTATCACAAGTAATAGAGCATACTTGCGATTCCTAGAATTCATTAAATTAATCGAGATTAAAAATTATTTAAGGGTTGAAGATACATAATATAAGAAAAAAGTAAGTTATTATATTCTAGTTTATTCTGATACTATCATAGAAAATGAAGATTATGTCTCATGGTGAGTAAATGAAGATAAAATCAGGCACACATCTATCAATTTTTGATGTATTTAAGATAAAAGGAGAAATCACTGGAGAGGCCAACAGGCAAAGAGCGATCATTACTATATTAGCTAACAGTTCCAATCCAGCCGATAGAACAAGAACGGGAATTTCTCAGAGAATTGCAAAGGAGAAAGGTATTTCTTGGAAAAATATCTATTCGGGGATTTTTCGAGATCTAGATGAGATTTTAATTCCATTAGAAATTGCTGAAGAAGGTGGAAGGTTGCCTCTAAGACGTGGTCCAAAAGTACTTCAAGAAAATGGAATTCCGTATTATCATCTAACAAAAAAAGGAGTGTTAGTTGCATTATCAATAAGTGAGGTCAAAAATAGAGCGGGGTTATTACAAGCATTTTTTTTGAAATCCAATTCAAAAGAAAAGGAGTATGAAAGAATTATTACAAATCTATTAGAGATTAGTCCAAATTTCACATATTCAATTTTTCAGAAATACGTAAAGGCATTTTGTGAGAATAAAATCACAGACTTGCTTCCATTTGACCTGTCAAAACTTAAGAGTGTTCCTGACGAGTCATTAATTATTCAAAAGGAGGTTTTGGGAGCCTTTATGAAACTATCAAAACAAGATAAAGAAGATGCTATGGGATTTCTTAATGAAATTACCTAAAATATCAAGTTTTTATGAAGTGAACGCCAAACATTAAAATCGGTTGTCTATTGAGATTTATCTAAATGGCTGGCTCGAAAAATGTCTATGCCTCTGTAAAATCATATAGTAAAAGAGGTAAATTATTAAAAAAATCAGATTTTCAGACATTAGCTGAATCAAGAGATCTTGACGAATTGATGACTAGAATAAAAAATACGATTTATGGTGATTCTGTAGCAGATGTTCAAAAACCATACACCTCACAAGGTATTGAATCAGCTCTTAGAAGTCATTTAGCAGACATACATTATTCCATTGCAAAAACATCAGGTAATTCAGGTGTTTTAGATGCATATTATATGAAATTCATTATTTCTAATTTGAAATCAATTCTGAAAGGAAAAGTGTTACGGAAATCCCAAGAGGAAATTGAAACTCACGTAAATCTTCATGCAGAGGAATTAATCAAGCAAAGAGATGTTGTCATAAAGGCATTAGTTGCAAAAGATCTTGAAGAAGCAGTTGCAAGCTTGAATTCAGTGGAATTTGGTGAGGAGATTGCAAAAGCTGCATCACTGTATAACGAGAAAAAGAACATACAGATTTTTGATACATACTTTGATAAAATTTTATATCAACATTTGGCTGGTGCAATGAAAAATTATATTGATAAAGATGCAACCAAGTTGGTTGGAATGGATATTGATTTCTACAATATTCTAAGTGTAATTAGAGGAAAGTTCTGGGGATTGCAAGAAGAACAAATTCAAGATTTGATTGTTTCACAAACTCCAACTGCAAGAGAACTACTTGGAAGAATGATATCAGCTGCAACAATAAGAGATGCATTTAATGAATTATCCAATACAAAATATAAAAATTTGATTCCTCAGACTGAAAATGAGTTAGATGCTATTGCTGAATTTGAAAGAGCCTTTGAAATGGCAATTTACCAAACAGCACTAAGATCTTTTACGAAAATGTTTAGCTTTGCAACAATTGTTGGAATTACAAAGTTAACCGCATTTGAAGTAAGAAATTTAGCAGCTATTGCATTTGCTGTTGAACAAAAAATACCAACAGAGACTACAATGTCAAAATTAATTTTGGAAGAAGAATAGATTAGATGATCCGATTCCCAAAGAAAAAAACTGAAATCTCAACAGAAATTATGACTAATGCTATTTGGATTAGTACGTTTTTGGCTATGATTTTGTCATTGCCTCCGTTGGGATTATTTATTGGAATCTATTTTGTAACAGGAAATTTGATAATAGGTGCGTTTGTAGGATTTGGAGTCCATTTTACTACATTGGTATTTTCTAGTAAAATTTCAAAATTTCTAACTAATATTATGAGTTAACCTATAAGGACGAATTTGTTAGGTGAATCATCATGATGGGAGATAGAGATTTTCGAAGTATAGTAAAAAATGCAGTGGATTCTATTGGACGGGAATTAGAGATTGAAATTGATGCAAAGGATATCAAGACTATTCATCTCAAAGAAGTAGTGCAATGTCTAAGACGCTCATACTATGATAGAATAGATTCAAAAGAAATTGAACGACGTGGTTTTAATGATCTTCTTTCTGGCCTGCTTCGAAAATTACAATATGGTAGTAACCCAAAAGAATTTGCAGTTGATGATATCAAATTAAGAGGTCAAGCAGATATGGTAGTAGATAATTCCATTATTTTGTTTAGACCTGCCAATGCTATTTTAGAAACGCCTCTTGCAAATGATTTGCTTTACCTTAATGCTTGTATGTGGATATATGATAAAAGCGACGGGATAATTATTTACATTACAGGAAATAAGGAAGAATCTACTTTTTCCTTAACTCGTGACAAAAAAATGTTTGAGGAAGTTGTTAGAAGAGTTAGAGTTCTAAATGATCTTCTTAAGGAACAAAAAACACCGATTTTAGAGCCATCAAATGATTGTACAGATTGCCAATACTATCAAAGATGCTTTATTACAAAAAAGAACACTAAACAAATATCATTGGCTGAAATGCTAGGTCTAAAGAACGAAGGCTGAGATAAATGAAAAATATTGTAAAGGAATAGTTTCCTTTGATTAATCTAGTGGTTCTGGGTGTCCTTTACCACGTAGTGCAAAACACACAACTGCTAGTGCTATTGCTACTCCTACTGCTGAGCCATATGCTGCGATTCCTGCTTCTGCCATTTGATAAAAATCATCTTTACGGCCTTTTAATAATTTTGCCAATATTTTTTTGCTAAAAACAAACTATCATAATTTTTGATTTTTATGATATATTAATCAGATCAAGTCTCACTATTTCACAAATTCAAAAGGAAGCTCATTTTCTTGTCCGCTAGTCATTGAACTCAGATTATAATACACAACACCAGTAATTCTCCATTTTGCAGTATCACTTTCAAGAGATGACCATAACTGAGGAGTATTTCCGGTATTTTTTAGCATGATTTTGTCTTTCAGAATAATAGAGTTTTTGGCAAGAAGAGTATAATAATTATTACCAAATTCAACCATTCCACTTGCTCTAGTTCCAATTTGACCACCTGAAATTTGTTTTTGATTAGAAAAATCAGTCTCAAATATTTGGTAGTCTAATACTTGTACAATTATAGAAGTGGGATTAGGGTTTTTAATATTGAATTTTATCTCTATTGTAGCATCTCTTTCGTTGACCTCGAGAATTGTAACATCTTCTACTTCAATAGAAATCGGTTGTATCTGCTGTACGATTTTTGGTGATGCTTCTTTATTTTCCTTTGATGTTTGACTTATTAGGGATGGGCCTGATAAAAGAATTATTCCTAAAATAGCAGCTAGTGCTAGTACTGCAACACCAACAAAGATCTTTTGATTCACAAGATTGATTTGCTCTCTAGGTATCTTAAATGTTAAGATGGTTATTATATCATCTAAGAGTGAAAATAATATGCAGTATTTTCAAGCTGTACAAGAGGGAAAACAGAGATCCAGTAAATCACAAATGAAAATGTTTGAAGCAGCTGGGTTTGGAATGTTAACATTGACCACAAAAAAGATTGATGGGAAGTTTCATCCTGTAGGGGAAGAGGATTTTGTGGCAGTAATTAAATCACCAGATGGGTATGTTGTCATATTAACAGATAAGGATGGATTCACAAAGGCTCAATCAAAATCACTAGAAAAGGAGCAGGCAATATTAATTTATAAAAAATTAAGAGATTCTGGAATTCTGGAATACACTGAAAATGAGATTCAAATTTGGTCAGAGAAACGTCCAACAGTACAAAACAGAATTTCTGGATGATTATTTTTTCGATAAAACAATTTCTGTTCCAACATCTTCACCCTTGATTGCTCTTTCAATTATTTTGATATCAGCTTTTAGTATTCGTGTCTTTATTTTAGATCGTTCAATAATTTTTAAAGCTACTATATCCATCAAGTCATATCCACCTGCAACAGAATCTTCCTGAACAAGCATATTTCTAAGATTTTTTAGTTCAATTCGTTTAAACTTTTTTGCGTTTTTAAATTTGTTAGGATCTTTATCATAAACACCGTCAACATCAGTGGCATTGAGAAACTGCTCTGCCCCAATTTTTTCAGCAATAAGGGCCGCAGTTCCATTAGTACTTTGTCCAGGATGTAAACCACCTGTTACAACAATCAACCCATCATCAACAGCATGTCGCACCTCTTGTAATGTAGTTGGTGGATGAGAATAGGCTCTATTTTTTAGAGCATATATCAAAAGTTTTGCGTTTAATCTAGAAATTTCTATTCCAAGTTCATCGAGAGTAGATTCATCAGCTCCTGAAGATCTTGCATGTGTAATGTAATGTCTGGCAATATTTCCACCACCTGCAACAACAACTGGTTGATAGATCTTGCTGATTTTTACTAGAAAGGAAGCATAATCTTTTAACATTTTTACATTATCCAT
The DNA here is from genome assembly GCA_022758935.1 of Candidatus Nitrosopumilus sp. Classification (GTDB taxonomy): domain Archaea; phylum Thermoproteota; class Nitrososphaeria; order Nitrososphaerales; family Nitrosopumilaceae; genus Nitrosarchaeum. The sequence continues at coordinate 5,019 of JAEMQG010000198.1, forward strand.
ACTAAATATTCGTCCTGAAAGTTTGATTACAATACGTTTTTTCATTATTTTAAACCACCAAGGATTGATTTTGCGGCAATTTCAACTTTTTTTCTGTTCTTTTGATATGTATAGATTCTAAGAATATTCATAAAACCTGATATTGCTGAGACTACAGGAATTTGAGATATTGGCATCTCTTGTGCAGATGATTTTCCATTCTCACTTGTAATCAGAATTATGTATTTTGATTCATTTTTTGATGGGGCAAGTGGAATTGATGGGGTAACAGAGCTATCAACAAAAATTTCATCTTCGTTAACTTTAGATTTTTTAGAGATGTTTATTCTTAATTCATTAGTTTTAGTTTTTCCCAAATTGGTTCTACTAGTTAAAATTCGTTCAAATACACATTTTAGCAGTTTTCTATTTTGATAGTCTTCTGCAAATTGTCTAGCACGTTTTAATTTAGGTGATTTTGATGAGATTAGTGTAGAGAGTACATATTCGTCTGTAAGTTTTACGTATTCATTTATGTTAAAAGAAGTAAAACCAAATTCATCATCAGATAAACGTAATGCTTCTAAAAGCATGACTTCTGCTGCCCTCACGGTTTTATGAAAATATACTGCTTTGAACATTTGATATCGAGAATGCATCATGGATTCAAAAGAATACAATGCAGATTTTTCTAAAGCAAGTTTTTTCTGATGTACATCTAAGGATTGTGTTATCCTTTTGTGATCAATTTGTGCGTGTTCTGCACCAGTAAAATAACCATCTCTTAACAAGTAATCCATCATATCAGCACTTAGAGCTCCTGAAACAATTTCATTTAAGAATTGTAATTTTGAATCACCAAATGCTATTTTGGTAATGAATTTTTTGTCATAACCATTTTTTGATAAATTATCACCGATCTCAGATTTTAGAATAATTTCCTTGCCAAAATCTTCATGTGAGAATTTCTTTTGTTGAAGAACTTCTTCAAAGAGATGTGAAAAAGGTCCATGACCTATATCATGTAAAAGTCCAGCTAATCTCAAAATTTCTATATCGTCTGATTTTAGAATTCCTTTTTCATGTAGAGCCTGACCAGCCTGACTTGCAATATGCATAACTCCCAAAGAATGTTCAAATCTAGTATGTTGTGCTGCAGGATATGTTAGATGAGCACCAGAAAGTTGGCGTATTCGTCTCAATCTTTGAAAAATTGGATCATCGATTATTTTTAGTTCATGATCATAGACTCGAATAAAATCATGTATTGGATCAATTATATCTAGATAATTTTTTTTCATAAGCCTAGTTTATTTTTTAATACTCTCAAAATATCTTCATGAACTTTTTGTTTGGATTGTGATGCGTTAATAATTTTCCAATGTTTATTCTTTGCAGTAGTTCTATAAATTTTTGATATTTTTTTCAGGAATTCTTCATTTTTTTCAAACTTGTCTCTCTTAGTTTTCTTTCTACGAAATGATTCTTTTTGAGTCACATCTAATAAAATTACAAGATCCGCTTTTGGAAGTCCAGCATCTAAATTTTCTAGCCATTCTCGCTTCATTCCGTTTGCCAAACCATAGATTAAGTTAGATTGATAATAACGATTCATTATCAAAATAGAATTTTTTGATTGTGCTTTTAAAATTTCATTTAATTTCTCCCATCTATTGGCAGCTAAAAGACAATGAATTACTTGTGGGGTGAATTTTCTTTTGCCAGCAAGATATTTTGCAATTTCTTTCCCGATAGGTGTTTTATAATCAGGAAAGCCAAAAATTGTAGTTTTAATTTTTCTTTTTTTCAATGCTTTTGCTAATAATGCAGTTTGAGTTTTCTTGCCCGCTTGATCTCCGCCTTCCATAACAATTATCATAAGTTACAAAATCAGAGAAATTAATTGATTAAAAATCTATCAATGAGTATAACGGTGTGATTCTTTATTGGTTTGATTTTTTGAGGTTTAGTAGAATTAAAAAACAAACTCAAATCTTCTTTCTTTATATGTGGGATTTAGCTTTCCAGTGATTGGTATTTTGTTTCCGCAGTATTTACACTGATTATTATCATCAAGATTCCATTCCAAGATATCAAAATTATATCGTCTTACTACAATTTTTTTGCATTCATGACAATAGGTGTGCTCTAGTGGATGTCCTGGAACATTACCAACATATGCATATCTCAAACCTTCTTTTGTTGCAATTTCATGATGTTTTTCTAGTGTTACAACTGGTGTTGGTTCAAATTCCATCATTTTGTATGAGGGATGAAATTGTAAAAAATGAATTGGCATATCAGGTCCAAATTCATCGTAAATAAATTTGCAAAGTTTTTTTGCCTGCTCTAAATCATCGCCTACCTCTGGAACTACTAAATCCGTAATTTCTACATGAATTTTCGTTTTATCACGAATTTGTATCAATGTATCAAAAACTGGTTGAGAATTTGGTATTCCAATATATTTTCTAACAAACTTTTCTTCCCCATTTCCTTTAAAATCAACTGTAATGCTATCAAGAAATTCACCCATCATAGAAACTGATTCGGGAGTGCCATATCCATTTGATACAAAGATGTTAAACAATCCATTCTTTCTTGCCAATACACCGCAATCTCTTGCATATTCCAAAAATATGCTAGGTTCATTGTACGTGTAGGCAATACCATGACATCCACTTTGAAGTGCCATTTCTATTACTTTTTCAGGAGTAATATCGACTCCCTCTATTTTTCGCCTTTGGCTGAGATCAAAATTGATACAATATTTGCACAACCAATTACATCCTGTTGTTCCAATTGAGAATATCTTGCTTCCAGGCATAAAATGAGTTACAGGTTTTTTCTCTATAGGATCTATGTGAGCTGCTGCAACTTTTCCGTATACATAAAGAACCAGTTTTCCATCTTTGTTTCCTCTAACTCCACACAAGCCAATTTGATACTCCCCAAGTTCACAGTATCTGGCACATGCCAAACATCTGACTTTGTGATTTGCTAACCTCTCGTAAAGAACTGTATTTCTTTGCACAACCGTCTTAAGATAAATCACCACATTAAATTGACAGACAATTATCAATTTTGGAAATCATGGGAAAGACTTATGATTCTGGTTAAAAACATGTTTTGATGTGACAAATCACATATTCATAGAATCTGTAAAAAATACACCTACATTTAAAAAAAGATTTGAAGTCGTGGAGAGAAAAGGAATTGGACATCCAGATACAATCTGTGATCTTGTAATGAATCAGATTTCAATTGATTTGTCAAAAATATATCTCAAAGAGACAGGTGCAATTCAGCATCATAATATGGATAAAGCATTGTTAGTTGCAGGACAAAGTGAAAGTAACTTTGGTGGTGGCAAAATCATAAAACCCATGAAGATGATTTTGGGGGATCGAGCAACATTTGAAATTGGAGAGAGAAAGCTCCCTATAAGAGATATTGCAATACAAACCGCAAAGAAGTGGTTTGAAAAAAATTTAAGATTTGTAACTGAGGATAATGTAGAATATCAAGTAGAAATAGGTGTTACGTCAAAAGAGCTTCAATCCATCTTTAAAAATCCTGGTACCTTGGCTGCAAATGATACCTCTATACTTGTAGGTTATGCACCATTTACAGAAACCGAATCTATTGTACTAAATACAGAACAGTACATAAATTCAAAACAATTCAAAGATAAATTTCCAGAGTCAGGCGAAGATGTCAAAGTGATGGGGTTTAGAGATACAAATCACGTTGATCTTACCATAGCTACAGCATTTGTTGACAGATACATTTCGTCAGAGAACCAATATTTTCAGAGAAAGGCGGAAATGCTTCAAGATATAGATCAATTCCTAAAAAAGACCTACAGTATGAAAACTACTGCAAATATGAATTGTTTAGATTCTAAAAACAAGGGAATCTCTGGTCTCTATATGACAGTTTTAGGCACATCTGCAGATAGTGCAGATTCTGGACAAGTGGGCAGAGGAAATATGGCAAGTCGCGTTATATCGCCTAGTAGACCAGCTGGGGCAGAAGCTACTGCAGGCAAAAACCCAACTAGTCACATAGGTAAAATTTACAATGTGCTTTCTTTCAAAATTGCAAATGAGATACATGCACAAGTATCAGGTTTGGATGAAGTATGTGTATGGATGTATAATGTAATTGGAAGACCAATAAATGAACCAAAAGCAGTAATCGTACAACCTTTTATTGAAAGACAGTTACATGATGCAGAAAAAAATCAGATCAATGAGATAGTTGAAAATAATCTGCAAAACATACACGAATTTTGTAATGAATTGATTTCAGGCAAATATACAGTAGCATAGTCTGTTGTGACATTCAAAATATAGCTGACATTCAAAATCTCAATATTTTTCACTATAAAATTTTCCCAAAAGTGGTACAAACACATATCCTGGTTCATTTTTAATTTCTAAAACTCCATGGGGTGTTTTTTTTATTAAAACTAGAGATTGTGTAAATTCGCCTACGGGCGCAATCAACAAACCATTTATTGATAATTGTTCAAATAATGATTGTGGAATTTTTTCACATGCAGCAGTAATTATGATTCTGTCAAAAGGTGATTCTTTTGGTAACCCCAAACTACCGTCACCCAAAGTCACACTGACATTTTTTATTCCTATTTTTTCCAGGTTTTCTTTGGCAAAGTTTACAAGCTCTGGATGTCGCTCTATGGAGAAAATTGTACCATGTCCTACCAAGTAAGAGAGAATGGCTGATTGCCAACCTGAACCACTGCCGATTTCCAAAATTTTTTGGCCTTCCCTTACATCCAACCATTCAGTCATTCTTGATACTACTGAAGGTTGAGAGACGGTCTGATTGTTCATTATGGGTATGGGTATGTCATCGTATGCTTTTTCTTGAAGAGACATTGGAACAAATTCATGTCTAGGGGTCTTCTTGATGGCAGATTCCACTCTACTATTATTAAGAAATCCAGAATTTCTCATAATATTGATCAAGTTATCCATTTTTAATTGATAATTTTTATCTGTTTTAATCTCGGTCAATTAATTCAATAAATTATTAAAATCAATATTAAATGTTAATTTAAAAAAATAAAAAAAAGTTATTGTACTAACACAGTTTTTTTCTTTTGTATTTCAGTAGGCTTTGATTTTGGCAGAGTTATATCTAATACTCCATCTGTGAGTTTTGCGATTACTTTGTCTGCGTTTATTTTCTCAGATAGCGGTAATGATCTGTAGAATGATACCTGACTACGTTCCTTTCGAAGATAGTTCTTTTTCTTTTCTTCAGATTCTTCTTTATGTTCTGCTGATACTTCTAAAGAATTATCCGTAACATTGAGACTGACTTCGTTTTTCTTTATGCCTGGTACGTCCATTTTGACTCGA
>JAEMQG010000143.1 GCA_022758935.1 Candidatus Nitrosopumilus sp.
AAATTAAAGCAGGGATGATAGAAAAGGGATATTCAATTGATTGGAGAAGAGAATTTACTACTATTGATCCTGCTTATAGTAAGTTCATAGAATGGCAAATCAATACATTGCGGGAGAAAAATCTAATCATTCAAGGGTCTCATCCAGTAGGATGGTGTCCAAAAGATCAAAATCCAGTATCACAACATGACACACTTGGTGATGTGGAACCGGATTTTACAGAATATATTTTAATCAAATTCAAATTTGAGGAGTATGTTATTCCAACTGCAACACTAAGACCTGAAACAATTTTTGGAGTTGTAAATCTCTGGATTAATCCAGAGATCATTTACAAAAAAATCACAGTAGATGATCAGAAATGGATTGTAAGTAAAGAATGTGCATACAAGCTGGAATTTTTAGATAAGAAAATAACATATGATGGAGAAATCAAAGGTTCAGAATTAATTGGGAAGACAGTCACAGTTCCACATAGAAATGAATCAATACTAATGCTTCCAGCAAGTTTTGTTGAGAGTGAAACTGGCACCGGAGTAGTAATGTCAGTTCCAGCACATGCACCATTTGATTACCAGGCATTAATTGATTTTAAAAAATCAAAAATAGAGCCTGAATTATTTACAAAAGTCAATGCAATAACACCAATTTCCATTATTGAGACAGATGGATATGGTGAAAATCCTGCAAAAGAGGCGGTGGAAAGATTTGGAATTATAGATCAAAATGATCCAAAACTAGAGGAAGCAACAAAGGAAGTATATGGAAAAGAATTCTATGGAGGAAAACTCAAATTAAACACAGAACAATTTAGCGGAATCAAAGTATCTTATGCCAAAGACACGATAAAAGATTGGTTAATTAAAAACAAACATGCAGATATTTTGCTAGAGCTAACAAATACACCAGTAAGGTGTCGTTGTGGAGCAGAATGTGTTGTTAAAATTCTCAATAATCAATGGTTTCTAAATTATGGAGACAGTGATTGGAAAGAACTAGCTACAAAATGTTTTGATTCAATGAATATTTTACCACAAGAAATTAGATCAGAATTTAACTATGTAATCGGATGGCTGCGAGAAAGAGCCTGTGCAAGGCAACATGGATTAGGTACAAAGCTTCCATGGGACAAAGATTGGATTGTAGAGAGTTTGTCAGATTCGGTAATTTACATGGCATACTATATAATTTCAAAATTTGTTAATAATAAAACAATAATATCTGATAATTTATCGAAAGAATTTTTTGATTATGTTTTTCTAGACAAAGGCGACTTAGAAAAAGTTTCAGCCATCACGAAAATTTCAAAAGACATAATTAACGAAATCAAAAAAGAATTCCAGTATTTTTATCCGGTAGATTCAAGGCATTCTGGACGTGACCTGGTGCCAAATCACTTGACATTTTTTGTTTTAAATCATGTTGCAATATTTCCTCAAAGTAATTGGCCACGTGAAATTGTAGTGAATGGATCTGTTCTCATGAACGGATCAAAAATGTCGAAGAGTATGGGAAATATCATTCCACTGAGAAAGGCAATCTCAGATCATGGTGCAGACCCAATCAGACTAGCAATAATAATTTCAGCAGAATTATTGCAGGATGCAGATTTTAACATGGAGTCAGTTTCAGGAATACAAAATAAGATAGAGATGTTATTTGTTGAGTGCTCTAAGCTCAAAGCTGGGATTCCAGAGAGATTTGAGGCAGAAGACAAATGGATCAAATCAAAAACACAGAATATGATATTACAGGTAACTCTAGCAGTGGAAAAAATGAGATTGCGAGAGGCATTACACGATATTTTATTTTCGTTTGAATCAGATTTAACTTGGTACATGAAAAGGGCAAATGCAAAAAACAGAACTGATATTTCAGGAATTTTGCATGGTATTCATTCAAAACGAATTACAATGCTTTCTCCATTTGCACCACATATTGCTGAAGAAATGTGGCAAAAATTAGGACATTTAGGGATGGTGTCATTATCAAAGTGGCCAGAATTTTCTCAAGGTGAAGTAGATGCCACTGCAATTCAATCTGAAGAATATTTAAAATCTACAATTGAGGACATTTCAAAAATTCTTAAAGTTACAAAAATAATTCCACAAAAAATTACTGTGTACACTGCCGATTTATTCAAGTTCAAAGTATATCATTCAATTTTAGAAAAAGTGATGACAGGTCAAACAAATATGGGCATTATCATGAAAGAACTGATTTCTAATCCAAATACAGAAGAGGTCAAGAAAATTCCAGATTTTGTACAAAAAACAATCAAAGACATACTATCAGAACCAACAGAAATTAGAAGAATGAAACTAGAATCAAAAAGTTTTGATGAAAAAAGTTTTCTTGTAAACGAATTGGCAGAAATTGGAGAAAAAGAATTCGGGGTAGAAATACAAGTATTTTCTGAATCAGATTCAGATATCTATGATCCAAAAGAAAAAGCAAGACATGCAAGACCCTTCAAACCTGCAATATTAATTGAATAGACATAACAGCAAAGCAACTATTTCCACAAATCCTAGTATAGAACAATTTGGTAAATACACAGTTAGATTTATTTTAGAATTTTTCTTCATGTTTTTACAAGTTGTTTTTAGAAAAATTACTTGCTATCTTTTGATAAAATCTCAATTACTTCAGAATTACTTTTAATCCAAGTTTTGAGATATGTGTAAAATAATTGTTCTAAGTCATCTACGAGATCTTCTAATCGAGGATCTGAACGTATGTCAGCAAGTTGTTCATCAAGATGTTCTATAATGGTTTGTAGATGTTGATTTGATGTTTCAAGTTTTTTTATAGCTTCTGTAGAGCTCACAGGCTTTGGCTGTTTTGATTGATATTAAAGGAAGTTAATCAATTTTTTTTACTTGCAGATAAATGAATCTAAAAATGATTATTCATTGAGAATAATTTCCAAACATAATTTTAGATAAAAATTTATTTCTCTCTCTTGAACTTTAAATAGAACAGTTCACATTATGAACATTGAATTTTATGATCGTGATTACTGACAGGTCAACAAAATTCACTCTAACATAATCAACCCTCTGAATAGGAATTTGTCCAATTGAATTTGTTGTAAACAATATTTTTTGGATATCAGATGATTTTGCAAAAAATATACATGTCTAAAAGCCGACAGTGTATTTATTAGGTTAGAAAAGATTTTAGATGATGAAAATAGCAGTTTGTGGAATAGGAGTAGCTGGAAGTTATTTAATATCCAGACTAAAAGATTCTCATGAATTAGTAGGATATGAACGAATGTCAGAAGTTAGACATGATTCTATTTGTGCATGGGGCACTAGCAAATCAAGAATGCTAGAGTTGTGTAAAAAATCAGGTATAGATTTTAATGATTATGTAATTCATAATGGAAAAAATATGCACATTGAGATGAATAATAATAAAAAATTCGATATAAAATTACATGGGTTATGCACTTATGATAAAATAAGACTGATCAAAGATTTTGTAAAAGATTGTAAAATAAACTATGGAGTAGCTCCTAAACTAGAAGAATTGGAAAAAGAGTTTGATATGATAGTAGATTGTACTGGATTTCACAGAGTGTATCTTCCAAAATTAGAACAAGATTTCTTTTTACCAACTTACGAATATAAAATTGAATACAAGGATAGTGTTCCGTATGATGACTTTTTAGTCAGGCCATTTGATAAAATGACTGGTTACTTTTGGTATTTTCCATTAGGAGGAAAATTTGCACATATTGGTGCAGGAGATTATAAGAAAAATCATGTAAAAGCTACAGATGAATTCTTGGAGAAATATGGTGGTACTGTATTAAAGACAGTTGGAAGACCAATTAGATTGGCAACCCCGAACTTGTGTAAACCATTTTTTAAAGGAAAAGTAGTAGGAGTTGGAGAATCAATTGGAACAGTATATCCTCTATTAGGAGAAGGAATCATTCCAAGCATGGAATGTGTGGATATTTTTGTAAAGAATCTAGGAAATAATGATGCTTATGAGAAAGAAGTACTAGAACATTTCAAGATTTACGGTAAAGTATTCAACTTTGTAAGAAACAAGATGAAAAATAAATTCAGTATGGTAAAACAGATTGCAGAGCTATTATCAATTTTTAGATATATGAAAAAGAACGAAGATAGGTTTGGAATGGAAATTCACATGAGAGATCTGATGAAAGTGGCAAAAGCCTAACCAAAACTTACAAATCCAAAATTTTCTCTCATTGTTCTACTTGATGACATATTATAATCATAGATTATTTTTGAGTAATCTTTTAACTCCTGTTTCATTAATTGTAGATCCTCAGAGAGATAAAACCCAGGGCAGTCACCTGTAAACTGATATGTTGCATGTACTCGTGCTATACCTTTTTCATTTTCAAGCCAGGTAGAAAATGGATATAAATAACACACGCCAGGACGATCTGGATGCATACTGCATCCTCCATTTTTATCTAAAAATCTGCATGAAATATGAGTTCCATCATCTTGTTCAGTCTCATCTGTCTTTCTTTTAAGATTAATCGTGGTCAAAGTAGTGATTTGGCCAGATGGAGCAATATCTTTCCAAGTAGTTATTATTGTTTCATTTTTTACAAAATCAGAGGGATGTTGATACTTTAATCCTTTGCCGATAATAATTAGATCATCTGAAGTTAGAGGTAATCTTCCTTGTCTATCACAACAATTGTGACAGTCAGGCCAAAAACATTTCCATAAAATATATTTTTTTTGTGATGTAATGTATGGAATATGAAAAATGACATCTTTAACTTTGATCGTATAATCAGATATATCGGTAATTTTTCCCAACATGAATTCTCGTAAAATTGGATCAACTGTCCAATTTCTTTGCAATAAATTTAATGATTCTTCAATTTCTTTTTCAGACAACTATTAAGTTATAACATCTTTTTCAGATGTTATTAATGTTGAGTGAAAAAGGAAAATATGCGTCAGCCACAGAGAATAGAAGATTTGTTTGGGCTGAAATTGTATGGCCGCTGATTTTAGAAATTAATGATGTGGAATTTTCACTAAAACAATATCAAATGAAACGTGATGAAATATGTGAAAAAAATAATGTAAAAATAGCAATTACATCGCGTGGATTGGTTTCTTTGGTCCAAAAAGGAATACTATTAAAAGAAAATAACAATTATTCAATTCACTTTAGATTGATTCCATACATGAGATTAAAAGCAGATTGTGATTATGCGACAGCTATTCATGAAGTTAGATTCAAATAATTCCAGCAAATGATTATATTCTAAAACATCAGAATTTATGTTGGTAGCCCGATAGTCTAGCGGTCAAATAAAAATTTTAGATCAAGGATTCTGCCCTCTGGATCTCAAGAGTGGATAGGCGGAGACGGCAGTTCGAATCTGCCTCGGGCTACTGGAAAATTTTTATCTAGAAGCTTGTGCTATTCTTTCTAATTCATGCTTCTTTTTCACAGAAGGGGCATTTGGATCATTAGAGGCTGCCATGATAAGCTGTTCTGCCATGTGTTCTTCAATGGGTTTTGGATTAGAATACGTTGCATCCCTTATAGAATCTGCAATAAATTTCAATGCCATGTCAACTCTTCGGATTGGGGCAACATCAACAGATACATGGTATACGGTACCACCATACACAATTCTTGTTGTATCTTCATTTGGTGCAGAAAATTCAATTGCCCTAACTAAAACCTCAACTGGGTTTTGGCCAGTCTTTAATGCAATAATATCAAATGCCACTTTAACAGTATTGAGTACTTTTGTTTTTTTACCAGTCATTTTCCCGGTATTTTTAGCATACTTTTTACCAAAGTGCATTATTTTATTACATAATCTTTCAACTATGTTTACATCCGCTTTATTGAATCTCTTTAAAGCTGAACGACCAAATGTATAGGGTAAGATTTGTTTTCTTAGTGAAATCGCCGTTTTCAATCCTGGATCTTTAACCTCAATATTAGACATATCCCATTTTCTAAATAGTAAAAGGTTCTTTGTTTCTGCCAATTCTATCTCCTTGGTTTTTCTTTCTTTCCGATCACTAACTCGTGAAGTGAAGTACCATTTACTTTGAAAACTTTGAATCTAACTCCTGGAATATCACCCATTGCACCTCCTTGGGTTGCGCCCATCCCTTGAATATGTACCTCGTCGTGTTCATCAATGAAATTCATCGCACCGTCTCTTGGCAAGAACGCTGTAACAGTTTTACCATTTTTAATTAATTGAACTCGAACACATTTTCTAACAGCGGAGTTTGGTTGTTTTGCAGCAATACCAACTTTTTCTAAAACAATGCCTCGTCCTTGAGGTGCTCCCCTAAGAGGGTCAGATTTTTTATCAATGCCTAGTTTTCTTCTTTTATAGGTAGAGATTGCCCATCGTTGCCTCTTTCTTTTTGCAACTAAGACTCTGCCAGCAAATAATCC
>JAEMQG010000114.1 GCA_022758935.1 Candidatus Nitrosopumilus sp.
AACCTGTTTCAATGCTAGATGTTTCCATAAGAGCGGAGATGCTTGAATTAATGCAAGAGTTACAAAAAAAATATCAAATTTCTTTCGTATACATCACTCATGATTTAGCAACTGCGAGATACTTTGGCCAAAAAATAGGAATTTTATATCGTGGAAAAATTGCAGAGAGTGGATTAATTGATGACGTATTACTAAAACCAAAACATCCCTATACACAAGCTCTTATTGATGCAATTTCAGAACCAGACTCCAAAAATCTCAATAGAGAAAAAAGAATTAGAATCAATGAACCTCAAGACATAGATATGGATAATGGATGTCTATTCAGAGATAGATGTCCGTATGTTATTGAAAAATGTAAAATAACTCCGAATTTAGAAGATAGAGGAAATGGTCACCTTGTTGCTTGTTATGCTAATCTTGACTAGGTAGTTTTAACAGAAGGCATTCGTTTGTCTTTGTATGTAACAACATAAGATACACCGTTTTTTGGATAAACACCATAGATGAGTTTGGCTTTTTGTACAACAGAGTCTTTTAGAGAGACCATAATGAATTGACTTTCATGAGAACGTTCCTCTAAGATTTTTGCTAGTCTTTCAGAGTTAGGAGCATCGAGATGTGCGTCCACCTCATCAAAGAGATAGAACGGAGACGGTTTTAGTTTTTGAAGTGCCAAAACAAAGACTATGGCAGCTAGTGTTTTTTCCCCGCCACTGATGGACGTTGATTCTCTTTTTGGTTTATTTGGAAATTGAATCATATAAGAAATTCCAGAATTGAAAATATCATCTTCATTTTGCAATTCAAGCCAAGCATTACCACCAGTCATTTTGCTAAAAATAAGATGAATTTCTTTGTCTACTTTATCAAACGCGTCCAAGAATGTTTGACGTTTATCTCTTTCAATATCTTCAATGAATTTTACAATAGAGTTTCGTTCTTCTTCTAGCGAATTTTTACGTGTAGACATTGAGCGATATCCATAAGATACTTCAAGATATGTTTCAGGAGCTTTTGCATTAAGAGCATTAAGAGAGTTTAATTCGGTAGTCAGTCCTTGCACTATAGATTCAACATCAAATGTTTCCATATTTTTATGAAATCCAAAAGATGAGAGAAGATTATGCAATTTGGTTTCATTTTCAAGTAAATCATGCAAATCACGATTTAGAGAATCAGATTGTCGCTCTAGAGAATTAATTTCCTTTGTGAGTTCTTTGTCTTTATCAGAAAGAATTTTTAATTTATCGTCGTATTCTTTGAGTTGTACAATGGATGAACCAGATGTAGAGATAAGATCTTGTTCTTTTTCTCTCAATTTTACAAGAATCGCAGTTTTAGATTCCTTATTTTTTTCTAATTCGTTAATTTTATTTTCTAATTCTTGACGTTGTGATATTAATGAAGACTCTTCATCATAAAGACTCTTTATTTGTGATTTTTTTCTATTTTCTTCAGTCTGCAATATAGTTAATTGTGAATCTTTGTCACGGTATTCATTCATTATTGAAGTGTATAGTTTTTCAAGGTCAGATTTCTTTGCATTTACTCTGGACAATTCATTTGCAATACGCATTTGTTCTCCACTGGCATAATTTTCTTCAACAATAGCAATTCTGCCATTAAGAGAATCAATGTGAGATTCATTAGAAGATACTTCTACAAGTAAGTTAGCATCTCGTCTACTCAATTCAGAAATTCTTGTGGTAAGTTGTTGTTTCATATTGATTACAGATGAAATTCTTGATTGTAAATTAGAGTAATTCTCATCAGTTGATGCGAGGCCTTGTTCTGAAAGAGACAATCTCTCAGCATAATTTTGAAGAGAATCTTCAAGTTTTTTAAGAGAAAATTTTTTCTTTAAAACATATTTTTTAAGTAGGCTGATGGATTCAAGCAATCCGTCAATATCTGTACTCATAGAGATAATTTTAGTTAATTTTGAAATTTTTGAATTAATATCAATTATTACTGCACCACCTTTAGCCTCGAAATACTCTCCATCCAGAGTTACTGCTTTGTGGCCTAACTTGGAGATACGATATGCTGAATCCCTAGAATCAGCAAGAACAACATTCCCAAAAAGAAATGTTTTAAGAGTAGAATGAGAAGGATTGCACCTTACGTAATCGGAAAGTACACCAATTACACCAGATTCCTTTGGTAAATCCAATGTGAATTTTGGAATTGCATCAAGAGGGATTATTTTTAATTTTGGAAGATTTTTTGAACGTGCAACTTCTGCAATCCCTAGCAGTGTTGCAAAATCAGGTACAACGATTGCTTTAATCCAATCAGAGCTTACGGCAAGTACTGAACGCTCGTATTGTTTGTCCCATGAAATCATTTCATAAACCAATCCTTCAATGCCGAGCTTGTCAGCATCTTCTTTTAGTTTAGCAACAGTGTAATCTTCATGCATTATTCCCTTTACAGTCTTGATTTTTGTTTCATATTGAGATGCAGCTTTACTTGATTTTTCCAAAATTAGATCAAGCTCTTCCAAATCATTTAGTGTTTTAGATTTTTTTGAATTGAGTTTAGAAATTCTAGATTTCAATTCAAAGATAGATGCATTGTGATTATTTATCATTGATTCCAGTCTTAATTTCAAAGTAGACAACTCTATAACGTCTAGTTCCAAATTAGATAATTTGTTAGAATTAGATTTAATTTTAATTTGAGATTCATCCATTTCATTTTCCACTTTTGATAATTTTAATTTAGCTTCATTAAGTTGATCAGAGAGTAACTTTATTTTATTATCAATTTCAGATTTTCTAGATGCTGCTACCGATTGTTCAGTTAAAATGATATTTCTTTCAGAATCAAGTATCTCCAAATCATCGTTAATTTTTTTCTTTTTTATATTGGTATCATCAATTGATTTTCCAATTTGTAAAATATCTGATTCGATTTCACTTCTAGTTAAATCAGTTGCTTCAAGTTCATTTTTAATTTCAGGAATTCTAAAATCAATTTGATGTATTCTTTTAGAAGATGCAACAATTGTACTATTGTCTATCTCATATTGTTCCATTGCAAGACTTAGTTCAGAATCAATAGCAGCCTTCGCTTGGCTATAATCATGGGCAGCAGTCATCAATTTTGATTTTTCACTTTCAAGTGCGTTGATTTCATTTCTAATCAGGATTCGTTCATCATTAAATTTTTTGATTTCAGAAGAGATTTTGTCAAATGTTTCTTCCTTTGAAGATTTCTGACTGATGATTGCCTTTAATTTGTTAGATGTGGCAATTGCTTTGTATCGATTTAGCTCTCGTTCAAGAACATCATGGCGAAGTTTTTGATTTCTCTCCTCCTCAAGCTCGTCAATCCTTTTTTTAATTTCACCCATCTTTGCAAGAGCAATCTCCAATCTCCTATCAGCATCATCTAGTTGTTTGAGTGCCTCAGTTTTTTTCTCATCAAAGTAAGACAAACCAATTAAATCCTCAATGGTATTTCGTTTTTCTTCCGAAGTAAATTCAGATATTCTGGTAACAGTTCCTTGCTGTACTGCATTTAGTTGACCCAATCCAGCGTTGGCAACGTCAAGAAGATCTAAAATTTGACTTCGGTTTGTGGGTTTTTTATTTAGATAGTAAGTATTCTCACCCTTATCATCCATTTCTCGTGTAATTTCCACCACATCAGAGTCAATTGGAATCTTTCTATCAAAATTATCAAAATGAACACTAGACCGGGCCATTTTAGGTCCATGTCTATTGCCTTCTATATCATGTATTAGAGAGCGGAGTTTATCAACTCTCATCATTTTTGGTTTATTTTCACCTAGTGCAAAGATTATTGCGTCAAGTATGTTACTCTTTCCAGAACCGTTAGGACCAGAGATAGAAACTAGACCAGGTTCAAACAGAACCGTGGTATTCTTAAATCCAAATGACTTGAAGCCAAATATCTCTACTTTTTTAATATGAACCAATGTTAATAAATTCGTCAACGATAGGATAATCGATAGTTAACAAGTTTAGTTGACATAATTGATTAATTTTTCTTGTTTTACTATCATTTTTTTCGTAATGGTGATTTTCATGGAATTAAAATTGAGTCAGTTACAAAACATAATATTTTATATAATTTGAGCCTAAGTAATGAATTTTCAAATGAGAAATATAATAAATACAAAATAAGAATGTGGTATTTTTGACATATTGGAATTATTCACCTTCAACAAACTTTTCACAATCAACTTTTGCTTGAACATCAGACATTTGTTTAATAGGATGTTTCATCAGATATGCGCTAGCAGGTATGATCGGACCACCAATACCTCTATCAAGAGCAATCTTTGCTAGCCTAATAGCATCAACAACTATACCTGCTGAGTTTGCCTTATCATCAACTTCTAAACGAACTTCCATATTGTAAGGAATGTTTGCCCACTGTCTGCCTTCAATTCGCATAAACATGAGTTTGGTGTTCCCCAGGAATGGGATAAAGTCAGACGGGCCAACATATATCTGATCATCGGCTAATCGTTCAGCAAGCTGACTTTGTACACTTTCAGTTTTAGAAATACGTTTAGAAGCCAACCTATCTTGTTCTTTCATATTTAGAAAATCAGTATTTCCTCCAACATTGATTTGATAAGTTTTTTCAATTTTAGTTCCACGATCACTGCATAATTTAGCTAGTGTTCTGTGTACAATAGTAGCACCCACTTGACCTTTAATATCGTCTCCAATCACAGGGATATTCTTTTCTGAAAACTTTTTGGCCCATACTTCATCAGATGCAATAAAAGAAGGAATACAATTTACAAAAGCAGTGTGCGTATCTAAGCAAATTTGGGCCCAAAAAGCAGTAACCATATCAGAGCCAACGGGCAGATATGAGACAATTATCTCCACACCGTGATCTTTCATGATTTGTTTAATTTCATCGGCTAGTTGTTTGTCAGTTTTTGTACTTTGTATTGGTTTTATTCTGTTTTCCACCCATAATCCTACCCCATCAAGCGCAGGACTTTCATAGACTTTGGCATTGCTTTTTGGCATAGAATCTTTTGGGATCCAGTTAACCATGTTTGGAAATTCATAAATTGCGTCATTGAGGAGTTTGCCCACCTTATTTTCACCTACGTCAAAACCACACACAAAATCAATATCATGAATTCCATATCCAGCTAACTTATCATGAATTATACCAGTAACTTCTTGAGCGGGGTTTTGTCGATAGTACTCTATTCCCTGAATTAGACCAGCAAAACAATTACCTATACCTACCAGGCCTACTTTGATTTTTGCAGCCATTTAAAAATTAGTAAGATTAGGTCGGTTTAAAGTTTTCTTAAAAAATGATTGTGAGTTACTGTTTGCACCAAGGCAGAATATCATACTTGTCAACAAGAAATCACAGCAGGATAGAGATTGGGGCATTCGGTAAAAGACATTGAAATAAATTCAAATACATTGATAGAAAAAGATTTTGAAGTGGTTTCACAATCAGAAGAATTTGAATCAGTAAATCGTGCAAACAGTCTGGATATTTTAACAACAATGATTTCAGACGAGAAATGTCTTAGGTTCATTTCAGTTGTAGAAGATGTTCTATCTAAATGATTACGTGGAATCATCAAAGACATGATTAAAAATATTGGTTTGATGTTGCGATTACAACATGTTGGACTTTGGGTAATGATATCGCAAGACATTTTTTAAATTACAAAGAAAGATCATTTACAATGGACGATAGAGAGGTAATAGATCAGCACACCATAGATTGGGAAATATCTAGTCCCAATGGAAATTCATAGTTCCCTGATTGAAAAAAATGCAATTATTCTTAGAGTAAGCGTGCAAAAATGGTTTAAGAGAAATATCCACTTTAGAAATTTACAAAGGGATTGGAAAATATTTGTAGGTGAAAATTTATTTTATATTGGACTTGCAAAAATGAAATCAATTTAGTAAAACCTGGAATTATGGACGATGAGGTAGGAAGTCAGACAGGATTATTTATTCAGAAACATCATGATTTTAAATTAAATTTAATAGCGAATGCAGATTTATTATCAGTATTAGTTTTCAAAGCTGAAAAATCCAGAGCGTTGATGATAGGAGGAGGAATTCAAAACACCACACTTTATGGGGGAATCAATACAGAGAGAATTAGATTATACATTTTACATCACGGCAGATCAGGAATTTGATGGAAGTTTAAGTGGGGCATTAGTAATGGAAGTAGTCTTATTGGGAAGAGTCACACTGCAAGCCAGGCAAGCAGCACTTTATGCAGAAGTGACAACAATTTTACCATTCATTTATGCAGCACTGCTATTGAAACTAAGGAAATAATCAACAGATAAAAACTATTATTCAATAGAATTCAAAGCAATTCATTGTATTCTAGAATAAGAATTAGAGAATTAAGACCAATTAGTTTAGAAGGAGGTTATCTCATAGATGGATTCCCTTCAGTTGGCTTTAGCAGTGCAATTGCAACAGAGTCAATGATACAAACATCACAATTTAGTTTAGCAGGAATAGTCGATTCAGATAGTTTTCCTCCGATTAGTTTGATCAAAGAAGGAAAACCCAATTTTCCAACGCGAATTTTTGTAAATGATGATCTCAAAGTTTCAGTTTTTTTATCATATCTTACTCTTCACGAATCATTGCATAGGATTACTGCAAAGACAATGCTCAAATGGGCAAAAAAACAGAAGATAGAACTAATCATAAGTAGTGTTGCAGTAAAGGATCAAGATGGAATTGAGGGAATGGTTGCAGTGGGAAATACAGATTCTGCAAGAGCAAAATTAAAAAAAACAGGGTTAAAAGGTATTGAACAAGGAACAATTCCAGGAATTCCCGGAGTTTTATTAAATGAGGGAAGTATAACAGGCCAAGATGTAATTGTGATTCTTTTTCAGTCATCCGGTACGGGTCCTGATTTCAGATCAGGTGCAGAATTATGCATGGCCATGTCACAATTAATTCCAGGCACATCTTGCGATATACCGTTACTGCAAAGAGAAGCAGAAAAAGCAGAGCAATCAATGAAAAAAACTGAAGAGGAATCACGACTCCTACAAGATTCAATGTATAGGTAATAAAACTACTATCGTTTCCAGATAATTGTGACCTAATTTTGATTTTTATTTTAAATCAAAAATTGATTTTAGATCCACAAAAAAAGGTTTAGAATCAGTTTCACATCAACACATTCAATTAGAATCAAAATTTACCTAGTGATTCAACGGAAACTATTTGTTGTTATTGCAGAAAGAATCTAAGACATGAGGTTAATTTTTATGATTTTTGCAATTCTTGCAATATCAATTACAGTTAATCAATCTTTTGGACTTGATTATGAATTTGCATATGATGAGTATAAACCAGATGGGAGTTTGAGACAATACAATGATCTGAAACAATTGAATTTTACTGTGTTAAATGTTGAAAAATTTTTCATGCCCAAATGGATTAATGAGCCAGGAGATTATTCAGATATTCTAAAAGTGAAATTCAATGTAACCAATAAAGGACTAGAAAATTTTTCAATATATAAAAACATGTTTCAGATAGATGTTATTGAAAATCATCATGAATTTAAGAAAGCAATACAAACTACTCGGAACAATATGCTAGATAATTATTATCCTCAGTATATTGAAGATTTCAAACTTAGATTCCAAGACATTTCATTACCCTCAGAATTATCTGAGTGTGTCTTACTCAATCATAGTTTAAGAATTAATCAAACCAAAACTCTGTCTGTTTGCTTTGATGTTAGACAAAAATGGTCTAACAAACCAATGGATTTGGATGGACCTAGACAATATTATCTTGTTATGATGGATAACAAATTTGCATCGTCATGTCCCAACTGTAAATCTATTTTACTTAATGATTATTATCAAAATCCAATAATTAAAACAAACATTCCACCAAGAATCCAAATTACTCTTGGAATATCCGTGGATAAAATTTCCTGCAGAGACGGATTTGACTTGATTTTCAAAAATCTAGAAAAGCCAGCATGTGTAACGCACTCTACAGGGAAAATTCTCGAGAATCGTGGATGGATTCGAACTAAATAATACATTACATGTAGAAAAGAAAAATATCGTTCAAAGAATGGATTCGGGTATCATTTAGTCAATTTAATATGTTGATGACGTTATTCTTTTGAATCTTCATGCCGAGAAAAATGAGAGCAATAGACTTTAGTCAACTTTCATGTCAATAAAAATAGAAAATTAATGAATCAAATAATTGAATTTGGAGTAACGGTTATTCTTATTTCAGCATCAGGAGTAATATCTCCAGGTCCACTATTCGCTGCAAATTTATCATATGGCTTTCATGGCGGGATAAAATCTGGAATAAAAATGGCAATAGGCCATACAATTGTTGAATTACCTTTGATAATACTATTAGGGATTGGAGTATTTTCATTGAAAGTCTTTCCCGAATTCAAAACAGCCTTAACAATCATTGGAGCAATCATACTTTTCGTATTTGCAGCAATTCAAATTAAAACAACATTGCAAATAAAAGAGTTAAGAAGTTCAAATATAAAACATGGTGCAATTCTTACAGGAATTACACTCAGCGTGTTAAATCCATTTTTCATCATTTGGTGGTTAAGCATCGGATTCAAATTAATCTCAGATGCGATAATAATTTGGGCATTTGCAGGAATATTAGTTGTGTTCTTATTTCACATATGGATGGATTTTGTATGGTTAGGTTTAGTTGCGTTTCTTTCTTCTAAAAGTTTAAAAATTCTTTCAAATAGAAACTATAAAATTTTAATGATAGGGTTAAGTTTTGTATTAATATATTTTGGATTGTCATTTGTGTTCAGTGTAATTTAACCACAATCTAAAATTTCAATCTGAGGTTGACAATTATCATTAAACAGATTGATTTTTTCAACTACATCATCACAAAAATCTGGTTCAAGTAATTTTTCGTATATTTTTAAATCATTCATGATTGCTATGTGTTGTGCAACACAAGAATTCTCAATAAACGCAAAAATTACACCAATACAAAAAACACTCACACAAATTAAAATCAAACTTTTGATCGTTTTAGTTCTTTGTAATGTCAATTTCTATCGTAGACACATTACGCAGTTTACCATCTTGGGATGTAAGAGAATCAGATGAGATTCGGACGTCAGCTACAACATACCCAACAGTATTCATTCGTTTAACAATCATTTGAGACACATCTACGGCCTGCGTAATTCGTTTGCCTCTTGCCTTGATTGTAACAATTTGTCTTGTCGAAAGTTGCGTCAATGTAGCAGAAACATATGTCATTATAGGTTTAGTTCCAACAAAAATCACATCACGTTCTTCAGGATCATGTATCGTTGTATCCGATGATTCTTTGTGAGTTTCAGGTGAAGGTAATTGTGGTTCTGATTCAGGTGA
>JAEMQG010000080.1 GCA_022758935.1 Candidatus Nitrosopumilus sp.
AAAACAGGCGGCGTAGGACATCAAAACATATCTTGACGAGGTCCAGATTCAATTTGAGATATAATGCGTCACATATTTACAAAATACGAAATACATGAATTTGAAATGAATATTACGATATCACCATATCAAAAAATATCTTTAGATAAAAAAATCAAGGTTAAATATTAGCAGATAATAATTTTCTTATGCTTTTTGGAGTTTTTGCGGTACACAGTCCAGAACTGTGCCCACTAAACAATGAAAAAAGTAAGAAAATTTTCATGAATCTTAGAATCAATATGGAAAAAGAGATGAAAAAATACAACATAAATAAAATTGTTGAATTTTACATGTCTGTTTTAGAACATGAATGGATAATAGTTATCGATGCGGTTCATGCACATGACATAGAAAAACTATGTATCGATGTTGGAATTTCATCTTTAAGCACTGTTAAAATAGTTCCAATGAATCTTTACGATGATACAATCAAAAAATTTCAATTAAAATAATAGAACTTACAATTATTTCTTAAACCTAAAGCATTCTAACGTATAATTATTTACTATTCGTTATCACGGTATGAAATGTCAGGTATTCATTTGTCCATACGTTTCGTTTTTATGTAAAATTTTTGTAAAACAAATTCAAATGGTTTTCTAATGAATTTTGTTTGGTTAAAAATTATTAAAAGATAATTTCATCAAGGAGCTTTTAAAGAAACCCCCATACATGAAAAACTAGTTCTGTCTCGAATTTCAGAAGATGGTTTTCCAGAGAATTGATAGAAATTAGTAATATCTTGCAGATATGTACCGTAACTAGTAATCTCACACTTAGTAAATGACCAAGTTTGGATAGTGTCTCCTCTGCCATCTAAAACATCAATATCAATACTAAATTCATTGAGTAGATCACCCATATTCATCCAATCATTAATAAATTTGTAGAATTGTTTTTTATCTGCACTAGGTAAAGACTCCAGAAAAAATGTCGGATTTACATCACGAAAATAATACGTTTTACCAAAAGGATCACTGGAAGACCTTTTAGTAGAAGTCATTTCAAATTTTTCAAAAAAGTTAACAGATATCGGTTTCACAATATTAGATATTGTGACTTTAAAGGATTGGGCTTGTTCTTCTTCAGTTAAGTTAGTCTGTGCAGCAGTAACTTCAGTGATCGGTATTGGGATATCAATTATTCCATGTGTGATAAGATATTCTAAAGATTTTACATAATCATCTTCGCTGATTGAATCCTCTGACCACCATTTTGCGTTATTTTTTACCCAATTAGGAATAGCAGAGTCTACAGCATAAGCAGTTAATGAAAAACTGACAATTCCAATAACAAAAATTACAAATAATATTGATGAAATATGTGTTGTTTCATTAAGAAGAAATTTCAATAACGTATTGGATTTTTTATCATTTTTAAACTATGTTATAAGATTAAGATTTCTGTTTTTAAAATGATTATTTTATAAAACAATCCACAGTGTGATCATTTACCATCCCAACTGCTTGCATGAAAGCATAACAAATTGTAGGGCCTACAAAATTAAATCCACGGTTTCTTAGATCCTTACTCATTTTTTCAGAAATAGGAGTAAATGCAGGTAAATCAGAGAGTTTTTTAAAATTATTTATTATTGGCTTGTGATTTACAAAACTCCAGACATATTTGTCAAATGAGCCAAATTCTTCCTGAATTTTCAAAAATTGTTTTGCGTTATTGATTGCAGAATTAATCTTTAATCTATTTCGGATTATTTCTTGATTGGCTAGTAATTTTTCTATATGTTTTGAAGTGTATTTGGAAACTTTGAGAGGATCAAAATCAGAAAATGCTTTTCGATATCCTTCTCGTCTCTTAAGAATGGCAGACCAAGATAGTCCAGCTTGTGCTCCTTCTAAGACTAAAAATTCAAATAGTTTCCTGTCATCATGTTGTGGTATTCCCCATTCGTTATCATGATATTTTATGCTAAGATCATCTTTTGCCCATACACATCTAACTGTCATATTAAGAACAATCAATTTAAGACAAAATAATAGTTACTAGATCATGGATAGAATATGAAAATGAATCAGCAACTACTTCAAATTAATAGAAATTTCATAATTTGTTTTATTGTTTCAGCCTCACTTTCGGCAATTGTTGCTCAATCATTATCAGAGTATGAAAATCATCTTACAACTACACTCACCATTGGAACAGGATATGTGATTTATTTTGGAATTTTCTCATTTTTGTTTTATTTGGATAATAAAAACAGGTACAAGCAAATGAAATCAAGTTTGATTAGAAAAGAACTGTTTAGTATGATTTCATCATTTGGAATGGGTGAGATTATTTATCTTGTATTAAGGTGGCCATCGCTATACTATTTTCTTGAGATTGGCATAGAGCCATACATTGCATCACTGGTATCAGAGGTGATATCTACTGCATGTTACATGATTACAGTAACCGTTTTTTTAAGAAAGACAAAGACATTCTAAAACAAGATAAAATCTTATTTCAAATTAGAATGTAAAAATTCGAGTGTTTTTTGCCATGCATCTTGTGAGGCTTCAGGAGCATAACTATTACCGGAAGGATTTGCAAAAGCATGGTCAACACCAGGATAAATGATTATTTCATTTTGGATTTCTAATTGATTTAATGAATTTTCAAAATCATGAACAGTGTCAACGGTAATTCCTTTATAAAATTCTGCAAATATTCCAAGAACAGGCCAGTTAATCGTAGAAAGTGTTTCTGTATCAGTGACTAGACTGCCATAATAAATGACAGTTGCATCTAAGGTATTATTGCTCAATGCGAGATTAAGTGATTGACCACCTCCAAAACACCATCCGATAGAACCGATTTTCTCTGGAGAATAATTTTCATTAAGATAAGATATTGCAGAATTCATGTTGTATATTCCATTATTTTTGTCAAATGATGTCACAAGTTTTCTTGCTTCTTCAGAAGTGGTTGCTACTTGCCCATCATAAAGATCAACTGCGAGTACAACATACCCGTGTGATGCCAATTTTTCTGCCATCTCCTTAATGTTATCATTTAGTCCCCACCACTCATGAATCATAATAACACCTGGAAAAGAGTCATCAGATACGGGTCTTGCCAAATAGCCAATTGAGGTATCAGAATAATTTACATTTTCAGTTTGTATTTTATATTTTCCAATTTTAAAAATTTCAGAATTATTATGACCATCAAAGTAATTAGATAAAACATGAATTGCCCAACCATGCTGAATTAATTTCTCAATACTGGATGACTTGACACAATATGGAGTGCCTGTTGATTGTTTTAGTACCAGTTGTAGTCCTTTAGTGCATTTTACATTATCTGAACTTGTTCCTTGTTTTAGTTGTTTAAGGGGTGGTGAAAAGTAAGATATAGAATGTGGTCCTAATAGCGGTACAGAAGATTCCGCATCGGTACATAGTTTATCCCCACAAACTTTGTCAGACAATGTAACCCAACGAGATTTTCCATATGCGGTTTCTGCATTTATTGATAAGAATTGATTAGATAAAGAACTGACAATAAGAACAGCAGATAAAAACAATAAGGTAATCTTTGAGTTTTTCCAGATATTTTGCATTTTAGTTATCTACCATATCATAAAATTTAAGTAAAGCGGGCTCGGTCGGATTTGAACCGACGACCTAACGCTCCGCAAGCGTTCGCACTATCCAAGCTATGCAACGAGTCCAACAGATTCTGGCTATATTAAATTTTTAAAAACGTTTGGTATTTGTAAAAAATTATGCTTCTTTTTCTGCCTTGTTAACATAGACATAATTCATTATCAAACCTGCAATTATACCACCTAGAATTGGTGCTGCCCAGTATAACCAATGGTATTCCCAGAATCCAGAGATTAACGCAGGACCAAATGTTCTTGCAGGATTGACAGATGCACCAGTCAAGGGAACTGCAACTAGATGAATCAAAAATATCATTCCACCAATTGTAAAACCGGCCCATCCAGGGGATGCTTTTTTGTGTACAGCCGTCATGAAAATTACAACTACTAAAAAGAATGTCAAAATTGCTTCAACTAAAAATCCAGATTCAACACTTTTGTTAAGAAGAGCACTTGGTCCACGTTGAACACCAAAGATTGCTTT
>JAEMQG010000057.1 GCA_022758935.1 Candidatus Nitrosopumilus sp.
CTCGTTTAGAAAATCTGCTCCAGTTTCACCAACTGTAGTACAAAGAATTTTGATTACCCAGAAAAACAATGTGATTTCAGGTACTTTGTTTAGCATCATTCGAGCGGTTGATTGTTGGTTTTTGTCTTTCATCTTAACATCTTATTTGAATTAAGAAAAATTCATCATGCCAATTTTTCATAAGTCATGTTCAAATTTTCATTTGAGGATATAATGATTGTAGTACATTTGTCTAACTCTAAAATATAGATAATGCACAACTGACAGATAAAAAAATTAATTTTGATCATAATTGCAGCCAAAATGATCTTTGCAAAGATAGACACATTTTGGCAAGTGTACTAGTTGTGGTCATTTGTATGGGGATTGCGCCTGCATTTGCTGTCTTGCAGATGAAATTAATGAAAACTAATTTCCAAACTATTTTTCATCGGTGAGTCTAGTGAGTTTGGAAAACTTCAAGTTCACCGTTTTTTAGATACAAAGTGAATCAAGTGAGGATAGTGAAGATGCTCTTCTTTTTTCAAAAAGAAATATTTTCTATTTATAGAGGAGTGTCAATTTTAGCACCTAAGATATTTAATTAAGGACACAATGATTACAACATGTTTTCATATTTTACCACAAATGAGGCAAATCAGGCATTACCTGACGTAATTAAAAAATTTGAGTTTACACTGGGAAAAAAGAACGAAGTCTCCAAATTAGAGCAAGAACTTGAGATGAGTCTTACTACTACAAACTCCTTTGAAGAATATGTTTTATTCAAACAAAAACTCAATTCTGCAATAACTAAATTTTATGAAGCGATAGAAATGCTTGAAAATACAGGCGTTATAGTTAAAAGTATAGAGCAGGGACTACTTGATTTTCCCTCAAAGAGATTCAATGAAGAAGTTTGGCTTTGTTGGAAATACGGCGAAACTGAAATCAAATTCTGGCATGAAAAAGATTCCGGTTTTATGGGGAGAAAACCAATCGAAGTAAGCGATGAGTCGTTGATTTGACAGTTTTTTTCTGTATTTTTTTAATTAAGTGAATGTTCATTTCTAAGATCACTGCATCAATTTACTAGATGAACAATAAAACTATTTTTATCGTTTATACAATACCCACATACACATCGTGTCATTTTGAGTCTCCTATATTTTCATTTGACCAATAATTGTTAAACAATAGAGACTTTGAATAAATTATTGTTTCTGAATTTGTACAAATTGCTCTCATCTCTTTGTTATTTCCTGTAGAGTTTTTTATAAAAAAGAGCACTTCATCATTGTCTTTAATCAAAAAACAGAGATTGTCTTTTACAGAAGAGCACAATTTTTTTATTTTTGTATTATCCATATTCTCAAAAATATACTGTGATTTTTTTGAAATGGGTGTTAATATTTTGTAATCAATTGCACGTTCTTCCAAGGCTCCAAAGAAATTAGCATGATAAAATTTCATCATGTCTTTTTCCGAACCAAGAATTCTGCATTCGGTTTTTGCGTTTAAGATCATATCAAATATTTTGCTAATTACTTGATTTCCTCCCTGTAACACTTGGAATTTCTCCTCCGGTTCATCATCAGAATCATTAAAAAAACCTGGAATTTTTTCCCAAAGTTCTTCTAAAATTGGTCCTGAATTCTTTAAATTTTTTACACGCTCTGTTTCAGTACTCACTAAAACATGAATTACCTCTTGAATGGATACTGTCGAGAATTTAATTGGATGTTCAAATGTTGCAGACACTATTCCTTTGTTTTGAAGTGCTGTTAACAAATGATATGTTTCACTTCTTGGAATATCTACTGCCTTTGCAATATCTGACGCTGTTCTCTGACCAACTTTTCCAAGATAAAAAAACACCTTTACTTGATTTGCTGTTAATCCAAATGTCCCAAAATAGTCCTTGATTTCATCATAATTTGCCTTATCTACAGGAAAATTGCCTAATTGTAATCTAGATGTTATTTCCATTGTTGGAAATACTAATTTTTGATTTATAACTCTGATCGCGTAATTGTATACAAATACATACAAACAATCACAATTAGAAAATTTTAAAATTTTTGTTGTTTACCGAGCCTGATTTTTTTATTTATCATACTTTGGTAATTTCAAATGAGAATCCCTGTATATTATAATCATCATTGGTGATTCTATATCCTGCCTCATTTAATATTGAATTCATTTGTCCCATTATGAAAAAAGGCCAGTTTTTACCAAGATCATGTTGAATTATGATTTTGATTGCGTTGTTTATTGGGATTAATCTAAATTGCACATTCATGTTTTGACATCTTTTCTTGAATAGGTCCACAATAGAGTCTAAATTCACATAACCATAAAAATAGTTCAATGAATTTTTAAGGTCAATAGTGCCTGTTGTTTCTGCGATTTTTTGTATTTTTTCCTTGGAAATTGAATCCAATAATTCACGATATGTAGATCTGAACATCGGTATCCAACCCATCTCATTAGTTAACTCGTTCCAATTAACTTGCTTTTCTAAAAGATGATTGATTAAAGTATTGAGACTAATTTTTTGCTCAATACATTTTTCATGTAATTTATTACTCAAGTCAGAATTTATTCTAATAGAAACATTGTCTGTTTTTCTAAGTACACTATTTTCTTGTAATGTCAATTTGCCCAAACCTCATTTCCCGTATGTATATTATCCATTTTTCTACTATTTGCTTATTTCCATTTTTGGTGATATGTATTGGTATGTTATACTCAAACACTTACTACTTTTTACAAATAATTACAATGTATTTACTTGTATGATTCTCTAATAATTCATGCGTAATTCTTTAGTATTTCCCTTACATGTAGAAATAAATTAGTACACTGATTTTATTTTTGAAATTATTGGAAAAAATTAAGAATATAATTTTATATCAAGTTTAACCAATAGCGTTATTTTCTAAAATGACATTGCAATTAGTTTAATACATATTATTTGTATATTATGCTATTGGAAAATAGTCTGGATAATTTATTGGCGCCATCTTTACGTAAGTCTATTGAGGAAAATCTTGGTAAATCCACCTTAAACAAAATTGAACAACGATTAATGGAACGTCACGGTATAGGTGTTGTACAGGCAATAAAAGACTTTTACAAATTTGATAGTGTATTAAGGGAGTTTTTTGGAGCAGGTGCAGATGGATTGGAGACAAAATTTCTAAAAAATATTATCGAATTAAAACAACAAAAGAAAGGAACTGATAACTGGATTATCATTCAAGATCAAGACTTGGCCAAAATATTTCTAGAGTCATTTGCAGATGAAGATAAAAAGGCAATAATTGGAACTGTTTTAGATACATCCCTTATCATAGCTGATATTTTGGAACATTGCAAAGTACCTCAAACATCTGGCTATAGAAAAATAAATCAGTTAATAGATAATGGATTGCTAATTTCAAATGGATATGCAGTAGCTGCTGATGGAAAAAAAATAAAAAAATATGAAACTATATTTGATAATGTAAAAATGGATATCGAGAAAAATGTAATAGTCGTTAAAATTCAATTAAAAAAGAATTCCCTGTCTCAGAGCTCCATACTTCAAATTGTTCATGTTTAATTACAAAATCGATTTAATATTATTTTAAACTTGTAGTTGATTGTTAGTGTATATTGGATATGACTTTTTTTCAAGTGATATATTTGTTGTATTTTACTCAATAAATTAATCTGGTTATTCACTGTAATCTATTTGATCTCATTTTCAAATTCTAAAAAATTATTTAATTTATTAAATACGTTAACTCTGTCTTTTTTTTTAGTTTTTTTAATTACTGTGGGACATGTATTTTAAATCAAATTATTTTTTTGTGTTTAAGTAATGCATATACAATTATCCAGTATCCTGCATACCAAAGTGTGTTTACTGGATGTGTAAGATCATAATTTCCGATAATTTTTAAGTAGTAATACCAATCATCTGCAAATGTTAAAATCAAAATACCTAAAAGTAATATCCACCAAGATTTCCCCAAAGCCCCCTCCTTGAATATTCTACTACCTAAAATGGTCAATGCCAATGCAATAGAAGTTGCTGCAACAAAAATACTACCATAATAAAAATCAAAATTGATCTTCCCGATTTCATATATTGACAATAAAACATATGATGTAGTAATTATAATGGGAATGATTGAAACCCATATTTTGGTAATATTTTTTGTTGCTGGCTGAAAAAATTTGATATTTATTACTAAAAATGTAATTAATAATGGAATATGCGCAAAAAAGAATACCTCAGCAATTGAAGGATAAGGTTTGATATCTAGAATTAAATCATAAACTGAGTATACCAGCTCTCCAACAAAGAGTGAAAAAAATCCCACACTTAAAAACAGATAAGATTTTCCAAATATCCGCGAACCCTTGTATTTACGTGCAAGAAAAAATCCTATGACGGCAACAATTAGTGGGTTGATAAACGAAACCACTGAAATGATAAGATTACTTTGATCTGGAGTAAATACAAAAATTAATACAAATTGAAAGAGAATAGCGGAAAGTATAATGACAATTAAAAATTTATAGTTAATTGGAGAATCTATTTTTTCGGCAACTATATCTGGTGTTTTCAATGGTTCAATGTCAAATTATTGTGCTTTAAACATTCTTACTTTATAATATGTTCACTTAAACTAATTCTAATTCTTTTTTCGTTGATGAATTTTAATATGTTCACATCTCACTTTTCTTAATATTTCATAACTGAAATCTTTTTCACTTTGTTCTAATTGTTCAACGTTTGTAAAATATTCTAACTCTTCTATAGTTTTTAGAGTTAACCAAACATGTTTTCAGGTTGCTGCAAGAATCATGCGAAATAATTCCTGTTTTAGTGAATACTGTACTATATGACAAAAGTATATTGGCAAAACATGCAATTTAATCTTTTGAACTAATGTGTGCATTTGAAGCATAATCCATAATTAAGAAAGCCCTAGATGTTCCTAGTACTGATGTAAGGGAAACCGAAGCATTTGTTCTAAAGAGATTTGAGCGCTAAAAAATCATGGCAATATAACCACTCTGTTATTTTACAGTTTGATTTTGTTTTCCATGTCTTAATATTTTAAGTGAAATTCATATTTTTCGAGAATTACAATTAGAACAAGGTGTCTTTTAATTTAATCTTTAAAGACTGGCTAGTTTTTTTGATGTAGTTTTTACATCTAATGCTGTTAATGGTTGGGCTGTCGCCCATAACAAACTACACAAACTGTGTATGTTATTTACCATTTCAGATGAATTTGTACACAAAGAAAAATCTGATTCTGAATTTATAGACATTTGGTTTTCAGCTGCAGTGTCTGACATTATCATTTGTTTGTCCTTTTGAACTACCATTCTTCCTTTTGATGGAAGTTTACAAATTTTAGTCTCAGATGCATTGA
>JAEMQG010000109.1 GCA_022758935.1 Candidatus Nitrosopumilus sp.
CCCAATCCTAGCATTTGTTGGATTCTTACACATGAAGAAATCCCCGGCATTCGCATCAGAACAAGAGATATCAGCTGAGGCAAATCCATACAACTACAAATTACCGCCTGGACTGTGGAAGGAATGTGTTGTACCTCTTTTGTTTGAATTACTAATTTTATTAAAGAAAAATATCAATGAAGAAAAGCCAGATAGTAATGATCTAATGAGACTAAAGGAATTAGAAAAAAAATTTGATCTTCTAAAAGATGGTGGTAGTCTTCCAAAACCAAAAACATTTGATATAATAAAATGAAAGTTTCCATCATTATTCCTGTTTATAATGCTGAGAACTATTTGCACGAATGTATTGAATCTGCCTTGAAACAAACCTACGAAAATATCGAAATTATGGTTGTAAATGGAGTTCCACCATTTCTTTATTAAGAATTATGATTTTATCTGAGAATTTTTCTAAAATTTGAGCTGAATAATTTATTGATCCTCCTTCAGCACAAAATAAAGGAATTAGTTCAATGACTGGAAATTGGTTCAAAGGATAAGTGCTGATACATGTATTTTTAGAAATATTTTTGCATTGGAGACATGTATGTTTATCTACATTAATGTTGTTTCATCATTTAGTAATTATATTAGATGAGAATTAACATTTTATCGATTAGTCTATTTTAATAATCTTATCTTCCAATCAACTACCTTCTTTTCAATAGATGGACTCAAAAATCTTAATATTTTTTTAAACAATCTATTGAATTTCATCTTTGTATCAATTTTATTATAAATTTTTCTATATTTTTCTAAAGTAATCCACCACATTAGATCCGTTCCGATTATTTCATCTTTGATTTTCTGTCTGATTTTTTGTTCATTTTCAAAAATGTTTGATTTAACTTTTAATGTAGTTTGTTTAGAATGTATACGGTATTTTAGAATTGGTTCTCTTAAATGAAAGAATCTATAACCATGCACAAGACATGCTCTTTGCCACCATTCATAATCTTCACCAAATTTTAAATCCTCATCAAATAATCCGACTCTATCAAAACATGATTTATGAATTAAAACACTACTGGCATTGCCAACATACCTTATCCATATCTTTGATGCAAATTCATAATAATTATTATAGACTGGTTCTCTGAAGGTCCTAATGAAATTACTTTGATCATCGATAAAATCATAATCTGAATATATAATCAGTCCACCAGTTTCTTGAGCTACATGCATTAATTTTGTGATTGCATCTGTGGATAATACATCATCTGCACTAAGCCACTTGAACCATTCTCCGTTCATTTTCTTTATTCCAAAATTGATTGCTGTAGAAATTCCGCCATTTTCTTTATAATAGTATCTTATTTTTGACTTAAATTTTTCACAAATTTTTGATGTATTGTCATTTGAGCCATCATCTATTACTAATATCTCCAGATTGGAATAACTTTGATTTAAAACGGATTGAATAGTTTCTTCTAAAGTTGTATCACTGTTATATGTGGGAATTACAACAGAAACAAGTGGTTTTTCTATCTGCGTTTCTAAATTTTTATTTTTTATATTTCTTAGATAAAAAATAATTCCAGTTGCATTATGGCGAAATTTATCAATGTTCTTTTTGTGTTCATAGAATAATTCATAATCGACCATGTTTTGTTTAAGAATTAATGTGAATTGTTTAATGGTTGAATCTAAATCATTTCCTGTATAACTAATAATTGCATGTGATGATGGGAGTAAATTAATTAATAATTTTAGATCATCTAAATTTTTATAGAAATTTTGATTATCAAAAAATATGGTTGTATCATATTTTTTTTTATTTTTTAAACAAAATTCTATAATTGGTGATTTAATATAACGTGTTTTGTTATTGACATAAAAGTTTCTGTATGCGAATAAAATGTTCTCTTCGTGTTCATCAATTCCATCGATAGATTTTACATTAGCTGCTAAAATTTTGGTTCCTAATCCATCGCCACAACCTAAATCTAAGCATATGTGATTATGACAAAACCTGCCTACCCAAGAATAACGTGTTTCTTTGATTTTGTTCTGAGATTGTTCAAAATAATCTTTAATTAGAGATTTTGTATTCATTTCAATTTAGTCTCAAGATTTTCTTTATCTTATTTAAAAATATTTGATTATAGAGATTGTTTATTTTTAACATATTTTCTTGATTATCAATTTTGGGTTTTCTATTTAACCAAGCCATAATGTACCCTAAAATAAAATGAGGTTTTAAATGAAAAATTCCAGAAATGAAAATATGTAAAAATCCAAGTCCAAACTGGTATTTTAAAACACCTCTTAAATAAAATGGTTGATTATTACTAGGTGGTTTTATAGATTTTGAAAAAATATCACCAAAACGTTTTGTTTCATATCCTCTGATCTTTGCTTTAATAGAGTGTTCAGTATCCCAAGCAATTGTTATTACATTAAGAATTTTTCCTTCATTAATTTCATTCCAGCATCTTTTTGAATAGACTCTATTACTACCAAATACTTCATTATCGTATAATTGCTTGAATTGTTCTTTTGAATCCTCAATTGATAGCAATATACCTCCAGCAATACCTAATTTTGAATCAAATTCAAATTTATCAAGAATTTTTTCAATATATTTATCTTCTAAAATTGTATCTCCATCAAGAACCATCAAAAAATCAAATTCTTTTTCTATCATTTCTGAAGCTTTTCTCATAGTATTAACAATGGAAATATATCGTTCATCATTTCTAATTCGCTTAAAAGTTACCCAGTTCTTATTTTTTTTAGAAAATTGTTCAATTATATCATATGTAGAATCTGAACTTGCATCATCTACTATGATCACTTGTATGGGTGCTATACTTTGATTTTCCAATGACAAAAGAACTTGGTTGATATTTTTTTCCTCGTTTCTGCAAGCCATTATTGTTACTACTTTTTTCATGCTTTTTCTTACTATGTTATTTCAAATCACTCCTTGAAAATCGTTTTGTTATATTTTTAGTCATAAAACTTATCAAGAATACAACTATTTCCAACTCTTAAGAAATCAATTATTTTTAACAAGATCGTAGTTCACAATTAGATCTTTTTGTTAGAATCCCAGTTTCATCCCATGAGATCATCTCGATGTATGAAAATGATTCTATGTTGTCCATTGAAGTTTCTTCATAGTTTGTTTTAATTCATCTATAGTTAGGTGCTTAGTGTTGGATGAACCATACTGTTCATGTGTAATTACATTCTTTGCTGAAAATCTGTCGATTTTTTCCTCTTTGTTTATTACAAAGTGATCTTTTCGTTCTATACTATGGCGCATTTCTTCTTCTGAAACTAATATCTCATCTATTTTTTCTCCAGCTCTAATCCCAATGAATTCCAAAGGATAGTTTTTCTTTCCAGTTTTTAGTTCTGCATATGCTAATGCTAGATCAGTCATTTTTGCAGCAGGAGCTTTTTTGACAAATATTTCGCCTCCTTTACCATGTTTGAGTGAATAAAATACTAAATCAATGGCTTCCGATAATGTAAGCAAGAATCTGGTCATTTCTTTATGAGTGATTGGTAGAGGTTGCTTCTTGTCTATTTTTGAATTCCATAGTGGGATAACACTACCTCTACTTCCAAGAACATTTCCATACCTTACACAGCAAAATTTTGTACTGTCTTTTGTTAGATCATCTGAAAGTATTATTTTCTCTTGTAATGCTTTGGTCATGCCCATAGCGTTTACTGGCTTGACTGCCTTGTCAGTGCTTATAGCTACCACGTTTTTGACTTTTCTTGCAACAGAAGCTTTTACTACATTATATGCACCAAAGATATTTGTCTTCACAGCTTCATATGGATGGGATTCTACTGCAGGTACTTGTTTTAGAGCTGCCGCATGAAATATTATATCAACATCTTTTGAGGCAGCATAAATACGATCATAATCACGAACATCACCAATTAAGAAATCTAGTTTTTTTGAGATTGGATGAGACTTAAATTCATCTTGCATTAAATACTGCTTGTCTTCATCCCTGCTAAAAATTCGAATTGATTTAGGTTTGTATACCATTAGTTCTTTTACCATTTGGTGGCCAAAGCTACCTGTTCCACCAGTAATTAAGATAATATGATTATCCAGAATTGAAGAATATTTCATTAATTTTAGGTCATGAATTTAATTAATAAATTAGTTGTTATTTAGAAAATTGATTTAATTAATTATGAAAACTTTAAGTCGTGTATTATTGGTCATTTAAACATTGAAAATAATGTCAATTTTTGGCACGAGACCAGAAATTATTAGATTGAGCAGAATATTTTCAAAATTAGATTCTAATTTTGAGCATATTATGGTAAATACTAATCAAAATTTCACATATGAATTAAATTCAGTCTTTTTTACAAATCTAAAAATTCGTAAATCAGATTATAATTTGAAAATAAGTACAATCTCGTATGGTAGGGAAGTTGCAGATATTATTGAAAAAACTGAAAAGATAATGATAAAAGAAAAACCTGATGTAGTTTTGATTTTAGGAGATACAAACAGTGGATTGGCTGCAATTCCAGCATCGCACCATGGAATAAAGATAGCACATTTGGAGGCGGGCATGCGTGCATATGATTTTAGAATGCCAGAAGAGAAGAATAGAGTATTAATTGATCATCTCTCATCTGTTCTTCTGCCTTATACGCCATATTCCAGAGAAAACCTAATTCAAGAAAACATTCATCCAAGTAAAATCTATGTTGTCGGTAATCCGATTATTGAAGTGATAGAGTACTTTCTCCCTAAGATAGAATCAAGCAAGATTTTAGAACAAATGAAACTTAAATCAAAAGAATATTTTCTTGTAACAGCTCACAGAAGTGAAAATGTAGACAAGGCATCTAGTTTGGAAAAAATTTTTTTAGGTCTTGATAAAATTCATAAAAAATTCAAAAAGAGAGTGATATATCCAATTCATCCACGAACCCTTAGTAAGATAAATAAAAATAAAATACCTAAAGGAATTGAAGTAATAAAACCATTGGGGTTTTTTGATTTTTCGAAACTTGAAAAAAATGCATATTGTATGATTACTGATTCAGGTACCGTCCCAGAAGAGGCATTATATTTTGGAGTTCCTTGTGTAACCATAAGGGAAAGTACAGAGCGTCCTGAATATATCGAGGCTGGTGGAAACATTCTTTCAGGTCTGGATCCTAATAATCTTGTAGAATCAATAAAAACGATTACGTCATCAGAAAATAAATTGGAATGGAATGAACCACTAGGGGATACAAAGACTTCTGACAGAGTTGCCAATATTCTTCGTGGAAAGATAGATAGACAAAAGTTTTAATTAAAATAAATCATAAATGTTTACAAGAGTAAAAATGTGGTATGATAAATGGATATTCTAATTACTGGTTCAACAGGTGCTCTCGGAACTGAATTAAAAAAAAGATTTCCCGGAGCATTGACTCCTAATCATAAAGAACTAGATATTACAAATAGAGGACAAGTTGTTGATTTTTTTAAGAAAAATAAAATTGATAGCGTAATACATACTGCGGCAATTACAAGTGTTAGAAAATGTGAAGAAGAAAAAGAATTTACTTGGAAAACTAACGTTGAGGGAACAAAGAATCTTGTGGATGGATTAATGCAATCATATTCTAAAGGAAAATTTGTTTATGTAAGTACAGCATGTGTTTTTGATGGACATGTGGGAATGTATAAGGAGTCATCAATCCCATATCCAGAAAACTTCTACGCATTAACAAAGCTGTTAGGAGAACAAGAAGTGAAAAGACTGTCGAATTATTTGATTATTAGAACAAATTTTATAGCAAGGAAAAGATGGCCTTATCCCAAAGCATTTTCAGACAGGTTTGGCACATATCTTTTTGCAGAAGATGTTGCAGATGGAATTAAAGATGTTCTTGATTCAGATATGACAGGGATTGTTCACATAGTAGGAGACAAGAAAATTTCAATGTTGGAATTGGCGAAAATTACAAGTCCTGAGATAGAACCTATGACAATTAATGATTATTCTGGACCAAGACTCACCATGGATATGAGTTTGGATACGGAAAGATGGAAAAAATACAAGATGTCAAAAATCTAACCCTAGACCATCATTCTTACAGCAGTATATTTCATCGGTAAATTTTACAATAATCGTAATTTAATAACGGTCTGTAAAAAGTCATAAAGGCTGGGACGTAAAGTTGCAATAGATGCAGTATGTATTTTTGAGCCATGATGTAGACTGGCCAAGAAATGGTGCACCTCTTGAACATATAATGGCGAGAAAAGATCGATTTGATAAAAATACAATAGAAAA
>JAEMQG010000018.1 GCA_022758935.1 Candidatus Nitrosopumilus sp.
CTTAGAATATCTACAATTGGCCAAATTTCAGATCCTCGATTAAAGATTGGAGTCCCGGAAAGACCTATTCGGTAAGAAAAAGACGGTAGCGCGGCTAATTTTTTAACAGCTTTGTATTTTTGGGTTGTCTTTGATCTTAGATTATGAACTTCATCACAGACGATAGTTTTGATATTAAGTTTAGATAAATCAGAAAGTCGTTTGTAAAGTAGTTCATAATTTATAATATAAAAATCAGTCACTGGAAGTTCTTTTGATTTTCCAGTTCGAATGATTGTGGATGTGGGAGATTCAGATTCAATAATTCTTCCATTTCGACTTTTTTTCTTCATAAATTTTGAGATTTCTCTTTCCCAGTTATTTAATGTCACCAATGGTGCTACAACAAGCACAGGGAATGTTTGTTTTTCAGTAGCTACATATGATAAAGTCTGGACAGTTTTTCCAAGACCCATTTCATCAGCAAGTAATGCATTGCCAGATGATTTTAATAAAAAATCCAATCCCTCTTTTTGAAAATTTAATAGTTTTCCTCTAAATTGCTCCCCTGGTTTTGCGCGATGCAGGTGATACTTGACTGGAGGAAGAGTTGGTTTTGGAGTATATGTTTTTACAATTTTTCGTTGCCAAGCAGATTTGGATAATATTTCAAGTGGGTACCTATCCATGATTAATTTGATCTGTTTTACGCTCTCCATACTGTCAGGAATTATGACCTCATTGATGTTTTCGCCATACCATGCTTCAGGCACTAGCCTTGAGATCATGCTTACAGCACGTTGCCCAGTAATTTTCCAGCTCCAGGTTTTAGAGTATTTGTCCAAAACATACTCTAGGGTTCCAAAATTTTCCATGGATGTCGCCATAATTTGTGAGTATATTGTTTTTTTGCCTTATGAATCTTGATGTTTCTAACGATCATAGAACAAATCTGGGTAAAACTGGAATGGTTAAAATATGAAGTGGTGTTTAGATTTTGGCATCAAAAATTCTAACTAGTTGGATCTAATTTGGAATTTAGTGTGCTCTATCTACAGCATGAGGTGTGGTATTTTCATCATGACAATCACAATGGCAAAGATGAGTTTCATGGTTGTTTGTACAATCAATGCATTCGTAGTGTTTCCGGCACTCACACGCTCCACAAATCATAAAGATTGTAGGATGAAGATGAATTTGTATTTTTTCTATTTTAAAAGGAATTCTAGTAATCGACCTCACTTCTTTGTAGTAATTTAGTAGTAAGTTCAACGTATCCTTGTGGATCGAGTTCTTTGGCAAATCCTTTATCGATGTTTATTAGATAAATGGAGTGAAGATGGGCATTTAAGATATCATCATATTCAATATAAGGATTTTTGTAATATCTGTCACATAATTCTTTGATTTTTTTTATGTCAGAATCATGTCTTGCGTTTGGTGGAAGAAGAAAAAGTTTTGGAATTGGAAGTATGCCAATCACAGGAGTCGCTAGAGAAAATTTTGAGCAATGTTGACTATACCTAGCAATTTTACTCATTATTCTTGCACTGAAATAGTCAATTGTATCCATAGCATGATCGGGAGGAGTGAAACCAGTTTCAATTTCAACAATTGTTGTTCCGTCGCCTTTTTTTGCAAAAATATCACATACCAAAATATCTGAAATTTGTTTTTCAACTTCCACTGAATGCCCTCTTCCAATAAGATTAGATGCACAAATTAGTTCTAGAACGGAGTGATTTATTTTTACGAGATTTTTTTGATACATGATTATTAGTTGTTTACAGACATTGTGAAGTTTTGGTAAATCATTTTCTCTCAAATTTTTAGATAGTTTATCAGTCAACTCGTAAACGTCACTGCTGAATTTTGCTAAATCCATATGATCGTGATAAATTAGGTGTCGGGGTTTAAGAATGTGGCAGGGTTTTAGAACTTGACAAACCTATGAGAAGACTTGCTAATAATCAAAATAGACACAATTGAAACCATCAGAGTAAGAATAGTAATTGACCCAAATTCCGGTATAACGTTAGTCCCAATTATTTCAAAGGTACTTTTTTTATCAATTGGGTAATCCAATATAATTCGTCTAGAGTTAGAATTACTGTCAAGTTCTTTATATTCTACAATTTTTCCGTTATACATTACAACAAAATCAGAATCATTGCCCGTGGTATATTTTGAATCTAAAATATATCTTGGAATGTCAAATACGATTGAATCCATATCGTGACCATTAATATCAAGTGTGATTGTTTTTGTTTCTAAATTTAATTTGCCCTGCGTACTAGTCACTATACCTTTTATAATTTTAAAAGGAATGCAGTATATACGCCCATTATTTGCCAGAATAGAAATTTCACTAGAGGCGTTACATTTATCCACATTGTCAATTACGGATGGAACTAGAGTAAATTTTGTTTTGAATAGTCTCGTTTCAGAGCCACTTTGAACTTTGAGAATATAATCACCGTCTTGTTTCCAAAGTAGGCTTTCAGTGTTTAATTCTAAAGAAAAATTACCATTAATGTCGGGTGAAAATTGTTCAACAGTTACAACGTTACCAATAGGATTGGTCACCACTGCGATTATTGGTGAAACGTTGTTTTGAGGCCGCAAGTATCCTGTCACTTGAATTATTGAGTTGTGATCATAAATTTGTGAATCAGTCCAGACAATTAATGGGAATAGTTCTTTGTAAAGATCAACATTATACGAAGAAATTTGAACACAACTGGGACAACCGATTTCCGATTCAGCATAGGTCACATCAGCAAAACATAATGATGAAAAAAGTGAAAAGGTCAGTATGCCTAAAATAAATAGTTTCACTAATTTTGAGTAGAATTATAATATTTATATATTATTGAGGAATCATTCTCATCATTAGAAGGTAAACTAGGATTGTCAAAAAGCGGCACAAGACAAGATTTTAAATTATGTGGTATGTGTTACCTGTTATTTTTAGATATTTTTTTGAACCGTATTTTTGTGTAATAAAAGAATGTTGTGAAGAGGTGTATTATTTTTAGATACAGTACAAAAAGATTAAATACATTTTGAAATGGGTGAGTTTATCATTATGAATATAGATCAACCAATTCCCATTAGTGGGAAAGACAAGAAAATTTTGATAATTGGATTAGGTCAAATTGGATTCAGTAATGCAGAGTATATGAGTTCATTAGGACTGAAAGTAGATGGTTACGATATTAATGATAAAGCAGTTAAGCGCGCATTAGATGCAAAAATCATTCAAAACAAAGCAACGAGTTTCAGCGATTATGATTATTATATTATTTGTATTTCAACACATAATCCAGAGAAAATGTACATGCCATTTTTGGATGGTTTGTTTCAGATAGCTCATAGGATTAAAAATGAAGGGAAAACTAATGCGCTTGTTGGAATTGATAGTACAATTACACGAGGCACATCAAACAAAATCTTGAAAATTTTAGAGCATAGACTGCATGTATCTCATGTTCCGCATAGATTTTACATAAATGAGCAGATTGAACACGGTGTAAAACAGACCAGAGTGTTAGGAGGTTGTGAATCTTGTTGTGTGAAGGAGGCAGTTCACTTTTACAATGAATTGCTAAACATACCATTACACATTGTAACTCCCATTGACATTGCAGAGCTTACCAAAGTTGTAGAAAATTCTTATAGATTCATGGAAATTGCGTTTGCAGAGGAGTTAAAAATTGTGTGTGATAATTCCAACGTTGATTTTAAGGAATTAAGACAGGCAATAAACACAAAATGGAATATCGAGATACTAGACGCAAAAGAAGGAATAGGAGGACATTGTCTTCCAAAAGACAGTCAGATGTTTTTAGATTTAACCAAAAATATTCTCCCACATAGTCTTCTAGAGACAGCTAAAATTATTGATAGTAGGTATAGGCGTCACATAGATCTACTTCAAAATACAACTGTTTCCGAACCATATGAAAATAATCTTGTTCCAGATCAAAGTTTGACAGCAGAAACTATTTCATCGCTAAAAAATGAATTCAACGTAACAGAAACAGATGTAAAAGCCTACTTGTATTCCATCATAAAAAAAATAATTGATGAGGATCCTGAACTAGTAAAGAACACAGTCTATCCAAAACAAGATAGCAGATGATGTGCAATATAAGAAATCATAAAAATATAAAATCAATCCTTCACACAGTATTTCTTATAAAGAGATAATGAGAACAGTTAGTAACATCCAGACAAAATTCATCAATGCTGAATTTTTGCCAGAATTTACGCATAAACATCGCAGAGAAAATCTGCACAATGGTTAAATTTTATGACGTAAAGATTATTCTGTGAGGATAAAATCAGGATCATTTGTGTTAATTCGTTCAAGTATCATTAAAAGACAAACCGACATGTGTGTAACACAAACGGACACATTGTTCAATAAATTCCAGTTAGATTGAAAATAAGTTATGAGTCAAAGTGTTCCACAGATAACAAGAGAGAGAATGGCTCAGGCACTAAACTCGGTTTATGCAAAGCGTGATTTCCAAATGATGCTAACAGTAATGACTCATGCTCAAACTTGTAAGAAGTGTTCAAAAAGATTTCTTGAATCCCTTAAAGAAGCAAAGGACCATTTAGAAAGTGAACTTAGATAGCAGGTAATCTGTTTTTTTAGCATATCAAGATTTAGACTAGAAATTAAATTAGAGTCAATTCTACAATTCATCCAGTTCCATCAAATCTGATTTATTATTTACTTTATCAAAGAGGAATTCTTTGTCAACGTAAAGATTTTTAGTGCTTAACAACAAATGATCCGAGGTACAAAAAGTCTCAAATATAAAACGATGGTATTAAGCAGGTATTAGAAAAGTGAAAAACATATTTGTAGAATATGCTTACATGGCATTAATTCCTAGAATCATATTCAGATTTTCTAAATCATTGCAACTGAATGTATATCTAAACACGCTCAATAATTTAATCTGAATAAAGTTATTTTTTACGATAATCCTTAATGGATTATTTCAATACTAATGGTTGTAATCATATAAGTATATTATTCATTAAGAACAATCAGAATAAATAATTGCATATAGGCCGATAGTCATGTTAAAAGTCCAGAGAAAATTTATTGCTATTACTGGAAATACAGATCACAGCAATACCATAAAAAATAAAAACAGGTATTCAAAAGTGCAAGAAATTATTATTCTAGTTGCAGTTTGTGCGATTATAAATGGAGTCATGTTCACTCCTACTTTTTCTCATGGTGCTGAAAGTGAAGGTTCCATTCAGGTAAATGTGTACTATAGTAATGGCGACAGAGCTGCTAGTTTTGGAAATGTTTTAAAAATTTATCAAGAGGGTAATGAAATACCCTTTAAAATAATTGAGCCGAATTCATTTCCGGTGATTATAGATTCACTACCATTAGATCACAAGTATAAGATTGATGTATACAGATATGATATGTATGCAGCGTCTAGTTATGTAAATTTAAAAGAGATTTTAAACAAACTCGAAATACAAATCCCACTAAATACTGGAATTTTGTTTAATGTTTTCTATAAGGATGGGAAAACACCAGTTCATAATGCAACGATATCTTTAAAATCACATAGTGGAAAAGAATGGGCAAAAAGTAATACAGATGATAATGGAAACTCGATAAGATTATGGGTTCAACCAATAATCAAAGATGGTGATTATTACACGGCTAGTTTTTCAATTGGAAAAAACTTTACATATGTTTATCCAAGTG
Organism: Candidatus Nitrosopumilus sp.; assembly: GCA_022758935.1. Taxonomy (GTDB): domain Archaea; phylum Thermoproteota; class Nitrososphaeria; order Nitrososphaerales; family Nitrosopumilaceae; genus Nitrosarchaeum. The sequence goes on from JAEMQG010000018.1 coordinate 5,735, forward strand.
AATTAATCCCTTCACCAGGCAGTCAAACAAACATCAAAATTATCACACCATGGCTTCCGGTAGTGGAGCAATTGATAACTATCTCCGTTTACAAATCTACCAATCAAAAGGTTCAATTTTCGGATGGGGATTTTTTGGTGGAGGCATATGATGAGAGTGGAAAGAAAGTTGCTCAATCCAATGTCACTAGCCATGGACAAGCATATTTTTCAAAGGTCAAAAGTGGCAATTACAGGCTGGTAGTACAAAAAGACATCAATGGATCTTTATCAAAAATTGGTTCCAAAAATGTAACAATATTTGATCAAGTCCAGCCTTTTTACGACATATATCTACAAGAAAATAGTGACGATGTAATTTCCCCAACATCCCAAAACCAAACAAGTGTGATTCCTCAGGTTAGCCAAAACCAAACAAGTGTGATTCCTCA
>JAEMQG010000098.1 GCA_022758935.1 Candidatus Nitrosopumilus sp.
AATTGAAGACAAACCAATAGTTGAAGACAAACCAATAGTTGAAGACAAACCAATAGTTGAAGACAAACCAATAGTTGAAGACAAACCAATAGTTGAAGACAAACCAAAAGTTGCATGTGGTGAGGGAACCATACTTGAAGACGGTGTATGTGTTTTAGATGGAAGATGCGGGCCTGGTACTATTCTCAACAACGGTGTGTGTGAAGCTGAATCGATTCCTGCAACTCCGACCAAAGGACTGGGAACTCAATTAATTTATGGACTGGTTGGTGCATTCATAATTGCAGGTGTGATTGGAGTAGTATTGGCTCTAATGTCAAAGGCAGGAAAAGGTAAAGATTAATTCAATTTAACAATCAAAATCTCTATCTTTCATAATTTTATCAAAGTTAAATCCTGTGTACTCGGTAGTTGTAGAATATGGGATTACTCCAATAATTGGTGTATTGATATTTACTAGTACAAACATCTTGTTTGGATCAATGCTGATATCTCCACCATCAAATTCAAAATCCATCTGCATGAACAACTGTTTTGCAACATTATATTCATCTGTAGAAAAAGTTACATTTCGAATAACAGATGCAGACGGAGTGATGCTCAAAGAATCTACTATAAACACTCCCCTATTGTGTGAATCATAGAGTGTGGTTATCTGGAAATTTTTAAAATTTACATTATATGGCAATGGATTACAAAATTCCATTTTGCCATCATTTGACATTGAAAAGTAATTGAATTTTTCGGGTTCACTCCATCTGAATTTTAATTGCTCTGCAGCATAGATGTTTAAACCAGAATAAACAAACGGCGCCACAATGACTGCGATTGCAATTAGAGTGATGATGGTATGTTTATTCATGATAAATGAGCATTTTCTAAACTATGATTATTCCTACTTTGATAAGATATTGCAGTGCTTGGGAAAAGTCATTATCTGAAATTTTTTCATCAATCCACCACGCTGCATTTGTTTTGACCCAAGTAGGTATTTGCGCTTCTACTTTGTTCATGTTAGCGGGTGTTTTTGGAATTACAATGATCTCTTTTTCGATTAAAAATTGAATTCCGTCTCTAAAAGAATTGTCAGAGATCTGACCAGTCACCCAATAATATGTAAGCTGCTTAATCCATGCAGGTATGCACACATTTTGTGATTCAATTAAATTAAATTCGGTGCTATTTTTAGCACCAGAGTATTCAACATCAACAAAATATTTTCCAAGTGGAAATACCTCTGCTTCAAAAGGTACTAGTGATGGAACCTGATTTTGCAAATTACTTATTGGGATGGAAATAGCACTGCTTCCTGTTCCATTTTCATCTCGTATGTGAATAATTGCAGGGTCGCCTGTAATTTCAGAAACTTGTATGGTGTAGAATAATTTCTCACAGTATCTAAAAGTGGATTGTTCCATTAAAATTTGAACAGACGATGTAGCGTAAGCGGTTGAAAATATGGATATGCTGAAAATTACTGATATAATGAGGATCACTTGCTGGCCTGTTTTCATCTAAAGCATCTCCATAATTACTTAATAAAAATCTCATAGCTATGCTTAGGAATGCTTTTTAAGAACACTAGATAATTTTATGTATCGAGTTTTCTGCGGATAAAAACTCTTTGAGTGTGAGGTTTGTGACCCACACTCAAAGATTATTTTGAATTTTTAACAATGCTTGGGTTCATTTGAATATTCACTGTAATGAAATGGGGGTTTTGCTCCAATTAGCAGTTACTGGAAAATTGCAAATTTTTTGACTATGGAAATAAAGAAAAACATACATGATAATGTTTTAAAAAAATAGATATTTTGAATGTAACATCATAATCTGTACTGGACATCGTTCAATCAAACCAAGGATTGCCCTAAAATAGAAATGACGAAATATAAAAATAAAATATTAAATTTTTAAAATTGTTTACTAAATAATTAATTACAAATGAATGCATCTGATTGCTACTGTATTATTACATTCATGCTTTTTATGGCTAGATATGGGAATAGATTTTATAGATACTATAGTGGTCCGATCTACCAATAAAGGAACGTCTACCACTTCTGAACCCGCGGCGCCATCAGAATTCATGGGACAGCAAAATAAGACAAATGAAGAAAAACGACTAAAGCTCGCAGGAGACCTATGGATAATGAGTGCAAAAGGTACAAGCAGAATACATCTCTCTGAGATGGAAGAAGAAAAGAAAGTGGATCTTAAAGGTCATTACATATCCACTGGAAGAGGAACCGGAAGAATTAAGCTTTAATTCTTCCATCGTCTATTTTTATTATCAAAAAATTATTTAATAATTTGAATTTGTGATGCTGCCTCTTACCCCAAAATAAGATATGAGTCAATACTTGGTTAATACATCTCAAACATTCCATTTTATAATAATTCATTGTCAAAACACAAATTTGAAAATATTGGTTTTGGCACTATAAAAAATTTCATTTTTGTTTTAAATATGATAATGAGTAATAACAATTACGAACTCATATCATGTAGAAAACGGATTCAAAAATCATATTGAAATCTGGCTAGATGAAGAAAAAATTCAATTTAATACAATGAACGAGCCAAATCACCTGTTTCACTATGTGCTAAAAAATATGCAACTTGACATCCCGATTGAAATATTTCAAGAAAAAAATAATCCTGATTTGATTATTGGTCTAATGACTTTTCTGAGTGATGAACTAAATTTCAAGTTATACAAATTTACACAATCAGAAAAAGAAAGTTTTAAAATTAAAGTTGATGAATTCCTCTCAACAATAAGAATAGATTACCGAACTGGTCTGCGTGTTGGATATGCCATCATATCTGAAAATGGCCATTATGGGGCAAAGTATTTTGTAAAAACAAATACGGATGATTTTGACAAGGAAAAACTATTAAAAATCTTAAATCTAGTCAAAAGTATCTATAAAGAATCTGAATTATTTCTAAAGACTACGCTAAATAACTAACTTGTGAATTTATTTAAGATTCGCTGAAATGCATACACACCATATTTTTATCAAGATTATTTATTTTAAATTTGTATGATAAATCATCTGCTAATCTTTCATGCACAAGTCCAAGAAACTGGGAGAAATTTTTACTAATCCCATGATGTATGTTGAAGTTATGAACGCCATCATGATTAGAATGTTTTACCGCTCCAAATCGATTGGCATTGATTTCTAGAGCTTCCATCATATTTTCAAAATTCATAGAATTGCCAGACAAATACAATAGTCCTTTAGGTACCACTCCGCCAAATTCAGTTGCAACTAATTCAATGGTTTTATCATCCACCTGCTCAAAGATAATCTTAAGCAACGGTTTGGTCATCGGCACAAGTCCTAATTCATTAGAAAATTTCTGCCATGTGATATGATGTTTAAAAATACTAGAAACCAACGAGTTCACACTAATTCCTTTGTTCTTGGCTTCTAGAGATAACTTATCGTAAACTAATTTTTCAATTCGGCATGAAATATTTGTGGTTTTATTTCCATTCGCAACATTATTCATCCTGACCTACCTCCTAATTTTATACTTGCATCAAACTTTTCAATGAACGATTTCTCTAAATCGATTTTCATCAACTCTGAATCAACTTTCTGATATAAATGAATTTATTTACAATCTTGATAAAAAATTACATTCCTAGTAGATCGAAACAATATTGCAAATAACTGCTATTTTTTAAATTAAATCATTTCTCTAGAATTATGCCTAAATATATTGAATGAATTTGACATAGTTTTAAGAAGACGTATAAATCCGCTATAAAAATAACATATGTGAATTTCCACGGAATTTTAGCTATTGTCGCAATATCCATATTGATTGGCACTACCGCTCAAGTTTATGGCCAGTATGGTGGTGGACCCCCACAAAGTAGTGTCGGAGATTTCAAAGTATCAATAAATTTAGATAAAGAATCATACTCGGCAGGTGACATAATTTCACTTTCTGGAAACGTTAACAAATATGATGAAAAAAGATCATTACAAATTACAATTTTTGATTCAGCAAAAAAAATTGCTCTAAACACAGAAATCCCTGTGGCAGCAGATGGCACATTTTCTTATAATTTATCCCCAAACGAAAAATTCTCTAAAGCAGGTCAATACACACTAAATGCACAATATGGAAAGACACACGTAGATGTGAAAATAATTTCATTTACAATTATTGATAAACCTATGGAGACTAGTTCAACACCATCAGATGGTGTAGAGCCAACTTCTGCAAAAATTCCAGATTGGATTAAGAGCAATGCAGGTTGGTGGGCAGATGGCTCCATTGATGACAACTCATTTGTCCAGGGAATACAGTTCTTGATTAAAACAGGAATAATGAAAATTTCCTCCTAGGTTCAAAATATTTTTTTAACCTGTTGTTTTTTGAATTCAAATATTATGATTTAATGCACAATCAATAAATGGAAAGCACCGTTTCGCTGTTGGGAAAAAGAAATTCATAGTTTTCTCACTATTTTGCCATTACCTTAGTCAATCATAACTAATAAAATTTTTCTCCTTTAGATATCCAACAAATCTTTTATAGTTTGTTTCATTTGTTTATCTAGATAATCATGAGATTTTTAGTTCGTATTCAACCTCCTGTTGAGCAAGGAAACAAAATGATTAAAGATCCTAAATTTATTCAAAAGCTGGAAGCATATTACAACACAATCAAGGCAGAAGCCGCCTATTTTTATGAACAAGATGGAATGAGAACTTTTTCCTTCATTGTAGACTTGGCTAGTGTTGACAAGATTCCATCTGTAGCAGAACCCATGTTTCAAGAATATAATGCCAAAGTTGAATTTCACCCGGTAATGATTTTAGAAGATCTCAAAAAGGGAACTTCAAAGCAGAAATAATCCTATATTGCTCCGGTTCTAAATCTCCAGGCAAATAATCTCAGATAATCTCATTCGTCAATCTCAAAAACACACGCATGATTAGGATTGTGTGATGATTGATAGCCAAATCATTAAGACTTTATCTCAACTGTAAAACTATGATAAATCATGATTCAGATTCAGCTACGACGAAATTTACAGTTATTAAAGGGTATTTTATTACAGCCGTTATGCCTAGTATACAAGATCAATCCTGGATACGACTTTTAAAGGAAAATTCTCCAGAGATTAGAGACAGGATAATCCAATGGCGTAAGGAAAACGCTGTCACTAGAATAGACAGACCTAGTCGCTTGCAGAGAGCCAGAAGATTGGGATACAAGGCAAAACAAGGAATTGTTGTTATCAGAATGCGCGTAGGTACTGGTGGAATGAGAAAGAAAAGACCCGTAGCAGGCAGAAGACCAAAACATCTTGGTGTTACAAGAATCAAGGCTGATGACAATATGAAAACAGTTGCAGAAAGAAGAGTGGTTCAGAGATATCCGAACATGAGACTATTGGGTTCCTATTTTGTATACAAAGATGGCATGCATTACTGGTTTGAAGTTATATTGGCAGATCCAGTTCATCCAAGAATTGCACAAGACAAAGAATTGCGACAAAGGATATCTCCAATACCGGCATAAATTGAAATCAAAATTATTAATTTCATTGCTTTTATTCCTAGTATTTACTCCGGCATTTGCTGTGCCCCTTTCTGATAAAACTGGATTGGTAAATAGATTGGATGTAAAAGCTGGTGGTCAAGAATTCGAAGTTCAAACTGTTGCAAACTTTGATGTCCAGAATTTCAAGTTTGATGAGGAACAAAAGCGACTAACTCTTTACATTGTTAGCAGTCTAGAAGATAATTTGGGTGAGGTAATAATTCCACTTGAATTTCTGAGTGGTAATTTTACATTTTATCTCAATGATCAGCAATATTTTCCTAATGTTAGATTAAATGACCGAATTTCATTTATCACATTAAATTTTACTGGGTCAGGTGATAACAAGTTAGATATTATTGGTACGGACTATTTAAAAAAATTAAATGAAACATCCATAATTCCAATTCAAAATGAAACATCCATAATTCCAATTCAAAATAAAACATCTTCAAAGGGAGGATGTCTTATTGCAACTGCAACTTTTGGAAGCGAGCTAGCTCCTCAAGTTCAACAGCTACGAGAACTACGTGATAACAAATTACTAGAAAGTGAATCGGGAACATTATTTATGAATTCATTTAATGCCTTGTACTATTCCTTTAGTCCAACAATTGCAGACTATGAGCGAGAAAATCCATTATTCAAAGAAGTAGTAAAGATTGCATTAACTCCAATGATTAGTTCTCTTTCCATTCTAAACTATGTCAATATGGATTCAGAAGTTACAGTACTTGGTTATGGCGCAGGCATCCTTGCTTTGAATCTGGGTATGTATTTTGTAGCACCTGCAGTGCTTGTTGTGAGATTAAATAAACTTCGAAAGCAAAAATAGTAATCTCACCAATACTGAATAGCCTTTTTCCGATTTTGGGAATTGAGGCTTATTTCATGAAATTGGCTTCCCTATGTCCATCACATTCTTGGAGTAATTCTCCGTAATCATTGATGGTACAGTTGCAATCAAGACTCATGCGGTATGATCCTAATTATTGCATTAAACCATTACTACAAAGTTATTCCTTTGGCAGCTCTTGTATCAATTCAGAGACTACGTCCAGATTAACTTGTCAGTCACTGAGGCTATGAAAACTAAATACAATTTGCATGGCAGTGCAATCCTACTACTTAAGATACAATACCGATAGTCAGAGTTATGGAAACGGCCAAAATACCCAAATTCAAATGGGGTGAAGTTTCAGAGCAAAATTCAGGACATACACCAAACGAATGGGGCATGGAGCAAAAGATAAAACCAAAAAAACGGGTAATTGTTGCCTATGATGTTTCATGGAATCGTGAATCACCTGTTTATTCAGTTGAAGTTTAAGAAATTTTAATTAATTTACCATTTTGATATTTAGTTGTCCGTGCTGCAATCATTACAAGTGGAAAATCTTAGCAAGCCAAA
>JAEMQG010000133.1 GCA_022758935.1 Candidatus Nitrosopumilus sp.
CAGAAATTGAGATTGGGGTGGTGTAGGTGGGGCTTGATTGAGTTGGATTGGTTCCATTTGTGGTATAGTATATTGTTGACGGCTCGTTAGCTGCAAGTGTTACTGATTGTACTGATGCATATGTACCTCCAGGTGGTGTAGCTGATGTGGTTGGCGATACAGTGTCAGCTCCGACTGTATACATTTCGGTCTTTACTGATTCTATATTTCCAGTTGTGTCTTTTGCAAAGAATTTGAGCGTGGTTGTTGAAGATATCAAAATTGGTGTGGTGTATAATGGACTTGATTGAGTTGGATTAGTGCCGTTTGTTGTATAGTATATAGTTGAATCCTCATTAGATGTTAATACCACAGATTGAGCAGATGTGTAGGTGCCTCCAGGTGGATTAGCTGTTGTAGTGGGTGTTGTATCGTAAATTGTAACGGTCTGAGTTGCAGTACCAGAATTTCCTGACGAGTCAGTAGATTTCCATGTGACTGTACTTGTTCCTAGTGGAAAGCCAGTTGATTCACTAGTTCCGGCATTATTAGATACGATTGGTGAAGGATCAGAGTTGTCAAATACACTTGGTTTTCCCAACACTACACTTGTAAGTGCACCTGTTGATTGAGCAGTGATATTAGGAGGCGGAGTTATTTGTGGAGGAGTAGTGTCAGGACCGCTCAATGTAATTGTTACAGGGGTATTGAACCATTGTTGATTTCCCCACAAATCAGTTGCTCTTGCAGTAATAGTTGTACTACCTGCAGTTTTAACATTCAAGACATTAGACCAAGCAGACCAATTGTATGGCAAATTCGGTGTTGCAGATCTGTATGCAAGAGCACTTGTCCTTACTTCGACAATCTTTACTCCTGTCAAATCTGAAGAAGTACCTGAAACTAGAATGTTGACACCTGCTGCCGGACCAGATATAGTTAATCCACTTGATGGTGATGATGTTGTAATTACAGGTTTGACAGTATCTGCTGATTGTCGTATTGTCACATATTGAATTACAGATCCAGTGTTACCAGAATGATCAGAAGCAGTCCAATTTACTCTAGTAGTTCCTTGTGGGAATCCACTAGTTATTTGAGTTGTGGCATTGTTTGTTATTATCGGCGATGGATCAACATTATCGACAACAGTGGGCACTCCAAGGGACACCAGAGTAAGTGGTAAAGATGAAACAATTGCCAAATCAGGTGGTGGAGTTATCACTGGAGCGACATTGTCTATTATTGGAGGAAGTGAAACGTTTGCTACAGAATCAAATGTCTTTATTGTATATCCATTAGTATGGATCATTGTTATAAGAGTATCAAGATCAGTTATTTCCGTATTACTTACTTGATTTGTTGGAATTTGTTTAGAATCTTTTACTGCAAAATCCTGAGGATGTAGAGTTACTACGGCATACCCGTATTGATTTATGACATTGTCAACATGACTCATTATGGTGTTTAATTGAGTCTTTACTGGAGGATCAAAGTCATAAGTATAGAATCCTATTTCCTGTGGGAGATGATACACACCATAACTGTCCTTAATATCAGAGCCCGGTATTGCTTTGTAGATTTTATTTGTTGGAACTATCTCTTGATCAAACTCTGAGCTAAGAACTTGAAGACCTATGTCTTTAGCAGCTTGTAGTGTATTTGTGTTAAATGAGTTGTATGGGGGGATAAAGTTTTTTGAAGTTCTTCCCCATAGACTTTGCATTTTTGCATTAGCCTGTTGCAGCGAATCTTTTTGTTGCTGAAGAGTTAAAGTTTGATAATCCACATGATTCCATCCGTGTAGTGTAAGCTCAAAAAGATCTGTCGTGTGTCCTGTTTTTACTTTACTGACTACTGAAGGATCATTTCCAATAAAATTCATGACAATTCCAAGACTGAGTTTTTCGTTTTTTTGGATAAATTTATCCATAATTACAGTCTGCACCGTATCAAGATAGTAGTCTTGAACATCATCCAAACGAAATATGACACAATTACATGCATTTGAAATTAAGGCGCTTGATGAAATCGGAGATGTAATCACACTAACAATAAGAAGAGAAGCCAAAGTCAGAGATGCAAATGTTTTAAATCTATTAAAATTAGAAACATGTCCAACTGAATGTTTATGAAATAATTTCACGTTAACCCTATGTTTATTTGATATATAGAGTCTAGTGTCCATTTTGCTAAAATGTGTAACTTGAAAGTGGAACACAGCCAAAAAAGTGGTATCGATCTAAACTCATTGTAACCCTAATCAATCTCGTTATCAATTTCCAGATTCGTTGTATTATTGGCATCTATTCTTATGCTGTCAGCAACGTTTCCCTTGACCACATTATTTCTAATAATATTATCACCAGATCCATCTAGAATTCCTATACCAATTCTATTTCCAACTACAGTGTTGTTTTCTATAATATTATTGAAACTGTCTTTCTGGATAAAGATTCCATATTTCTCGTTATATCTAACGATGTTATCTTTGATCATGCTGGAATTGGTTAACCAGTGTAATCCAATTCCCTCAGTGTTATACTCTACAGTGTTTCCAGAGATAATCACATTGGAGCAGGACAGAGAACAGATTATTCCTTGATTGCCATTATCATGAACATAGTTAGAATCAATCAGAAAATCTTTTGACCTAGTATGAGGGTCTAACCCGTAACCAGTATTTCCAAATACATTGTTGTTTTGAATTTTAAAGTTACTCGAGTCTTCAGAATAAAACCCATAGTAGTTAAACGATAATGTAGAATTTGCAATAATGAAATCTTTAGAGTCATAATACTCTAAAGCGGCGTGGGCATATCGAGTATCATTCAGCCCGCCTATAGAATAGCCCAGATTGCTAATAGTAGAATTGAATATGTTCAGGTGCCCACCTCTTACTATGATGTATGGTCTTGGACCATATGGATCTGTATTAGATGCTTTTATGGCAGGATCAAAAGATGTGACAGTAGAATTTTTAATTAGTCCCTCCCCTCGAATCTCGATAAAATTTGTATTATTTTTTCCATCAAGTGTTTGTAGTAACACATTGGTATTTTCCAGAATCAGTTTTGATTGAGTTCCCATTATAATTGGTCGTGTAACCACATATGCGTTTAGGGATTCATCATAAACAATACTATTGGGAGACTCTTTGTTGAGAAGAGCCATGGTCCATGTTCCATATCTAATTTTAAGATCATTTGCCTCTGGAAAAATCAAATCCCAAATGGAATCGTGCTGAATAGAGATATCTAGAGCCGGTGTTTTTGCAGTTCCATTATCTACAAACAACAAGCTGTTTCCGTTTTCTTTCAACATGTCTTCAAGAATAATTTTATGCGGCATTATATTAGGTGAAAATGCAACTATGGAAAATTCATTGTAATGAAGTGCGACTTGGAATAAATGCATCGCATCACGGTCTTTGGAGACTCTTGTAAGAATTTCACTTGCTATCAATGGAATTTTTTTGTACACAGTAGGTGGATAATGCAAATCATACCCATCAAGATTTTCCCATAACTTGACTTGGTATCCCTGATTTTGAATTCTCTTGATTATAAATTCGTGATCGTCCATGTATCTTTTTTCAATAAAAAAAATGGCTTTTTGCAGATGGTATTTGTTTAGAAGATCCAGTAAAGGAATAAGGTGTTCTTGATTGCCGTATTGAACGTAAAAAGTTAAAAGAACATTATGGACTCTGTCATCCGCAGATATTTGTCTCTGACCTACATTTACTATATGTAAAGATTCATCAATTACATCTATTTTTTCAGTATCACCTGAGAAGGATTCGACCAGCGGAATATGGACATGTTGTTGAATAAAATCATTCTGTGAATATTCTTTCTTGAGCAAATAATCTGCATAGTCAATAAATTCTGCACTGCGATTACTAGAGATTGGAAGATATGTATTCCAAATAACTGTTGTAAATGTCACAACTAGTAAAATGACAATCAAAATAGAAAAAAGTATTTTCATTCAAATCTACCGTGTAAGCCATGATTTGTTTCGTATGGTTAAAAACGAATAGAATTCTAGTGAGCTAAAAAAGAATCCCAGTATTTGCCAGTATAGGCGATAGACCCATTGATTCCCAGTATCAGGGTTACGCAGTTTGAATTCTGCTGCAAACAGTAAACCGATAAAGATCAATCCAACAAGATAGACCAATCCAGGCAGATAGCTGCCTTGAAGTGGAAGATAAACCAGAGATCTAAAGGCAACGACAGGTGAAAAGAATGACCAGAGCATGCTAAGGTAGTAGAGAGAAGCTGCAAACGGATTTCGATTCTTGTAATAGTAGGGGGCAGTAAAAAAGAAGACTCTGAACCAGCTCTTTTTCCACCTAATCTGTTGTAAAACTAACGTTTTGAATTTAGTGGGCACAATTGTATATACAATTGCACTTTCACAATATTTTACTTTCCAAACTCTGTGTTGTTTTCCAAGATAGTGTTGATTGCCTCCAATTACATAGCTTGTCAGATGTCTGTCATCACCTAGTGTAAATTCAGATCCAAGAAATTGGTCATTTGCCCATTTATCCAATGCCGGCATTATTGCCTCTCTTCTGTACGCAGCCAAGATTCCAGGACAACAAGTTACGGTTCCAAACACACTTTCTATTGCTTTCATTATGGAGAATTGACCATCATACCAAGTGTCCTGCATCTTTGTAAGTGCATTGTCGTCCTTGTTCAATGCTCTTCCATGACCAGAGACAGCGCCAATATCTGGATCCTCAAAAACTTTTACCAGTCTTTCAATTGCAGTTCTTTCTATTACACAATCTGAATCAATAAACAAAATGATTTCTCCGCTTGCAGGTCCAGTAAGAATTCCTTCTCTAACTGCCTTTCTCTTTCCCAGATTTTTTTTTAGATGAATTATCTTTATGTTTGCATATTGATTCTTCAATTCATCCATTACTTTACCTGTGTTATCAGTAGAACCGTCATTAACAAGTATGAGTTCAAAATTTTCATAGGAGGATAACATGACAGATTTTGTTATTTCTGCAATCATTACAGGATCATTTTTAGCTGGAATTACAATACTAACCAACGGGTTATGACTTTGAGTACTTGTTATTTCATTTTTTTTATTGTTCTTGGCATGATAATTCAATGGATCCTCATACCCAATATAGCTCACTATAAAAGAAATGAAAACCAAAAAAGTCGTCAATAAACTGTAAAGTCCCAAAATGGGATCCAAATAAAATAACAACGTAAAGACTTTGGTTCCAATCAAAGATCCACCTCCCAAGACTATCAAAAACATTGCAAGTTTTTGTTTCTTTGATTTTCTTCTAGTTGTCAAAGTCTCTGGGAATTTGTTATCCGGTGTGGACGTTTTCATCAACACTCAGTCACTTGATTTTTATGAGCAAAATAACCTAACTTTGTGCTTGGAGTGATTGAGCATTTTTCTTCTTCCAATGTATTTTTATTATGCCAGCATATTTTGTTCATTTCAAAGTGGTTTAAAATCAAATTGAATTTTTTTAATATAAATCATATAAAGAGATTTCTTGACATTAGAACCTCAAGCCTGAATTATGTCAAAATAAAAAGTTACAGAAGCAAATGCAATGAA
>JAEMQG010000101.1 GCA_022758935.1 Candidatus Nitrosopumilus sp.
CTGGTGTTGGTTATGGTTCTGGTGTTGGTTTAGATTCTGGTGTTGGTTTAGCAACACATTTTCCATTAATAAAATTTTGACCAGATGGACATGTTGTTGGTTGTGAATCACCACCAGATACAATAGCGCCATTACCACCGGTAAATTCAAATGTAATTTGAGATTTTAATCCACTAAAATTAGCAAGAATAGTATAGACACCGGGTGCTTTGAATTGTGGGCCATCGGCTTTAAGACTTGTTTGAAAAGAACCATCTGTATTAGGATGTACTTGAGCTATTGTAACAATATTATTATCTGGTGCTCGAACAATAATTGCAACATCGCCAGTACTAAGATTTTCAATATTATGTACTAACCCAGTAATAACAACTACTCCACCTTGGGCATAAAGATCTAGGTTAGTTTGTAAATTTAGATCATTTTTTTGAGGTTTTGTTGCATCAACACATGCATTATTTTGCCATACTTGGTCAGGTGTACAGTCTTCTGGACCTAAAGCATTTACAGTTCCAACAACCCCATAAGACAATAAAGAGATCGTTAATAATACTAGGAATCCTCCAAGTTTCATTTTCATTTTGAATCATGTTTGAGGGTATTTATGTATTAAATGAAAGAAAAATTGACCTGATTATACTAGAATTATACCTTTTTTTATCAAGTATTGAAGTGATTTTATAAAGTCATCATCTGAAATTTGATCGTTAGACCACCATCTTGCATTGTGTTTAACCCAATCAGGAATTACTCTTTCAGATATCGACCTTTCTTTCGGCGATACAATAATCTGGTCATTAATCATCTTCTTCAACCCATCAATAAATTCAGAATCAGAAATAGAAGCAGACGACCATCGTCTTGCATTGTCTTTAACCCAATCAGGAATATTTTGAATAGCATTAAATGAAACTAATCCAACATTATCCCCATTATGAAATAACTGAATTTTATAAATGCCGGATAGAGAATTTTCATTTATGGAAAAGGCTGCACGGTAACTCCCGCTATCGGATATAACTGCAGCAAAACTTTGAACAACACCATCAGGATGTGTTAAGGTTATAGCTAAAGGAATACCTCTTTTATGATTAGCAATACTACCAGATAGAATTATTTCTTCAGAGTTACCCGATGATGGAATGACGATTTTATTTGTGCTTAGTTGTGGTGAATTTGAAAATTGTGTAGTTGATTTATCTCGTAACAAACTGAATATGTTTTGATTTCCAGATATATCTCTAGAGTCATGATATTTTGCATCAAGACTGCCTCCAGCAGAAGAAATTAATTTTGTTCCAGATTTGTCACAAATTTGTGATGGCATTTTGAAAATTCCTTCAAACACACCAGTACTAGGTCCAGTCTCAATTAAAGTAAAACCTGAAGAAGCCAAACCACCATACTCAACTCCATTTACAGTACACCGCTGGTATCGAATATCTTTAATTAAAATCTCCAGCAAAATATCTCCATCTTTACCAACAGTATCTACATTTGGAGAAGTAGGATCATTGTTTACTAGATAGATATCAACATTGTCACTTTTCAAATTAAGATCGGGATCTTTGAGTGTAATTGTTACAGGTTGACCAAATCGATATGCGGTTGAACCAGTAGATACAATACCTGAATTAGTAGTAATGTTAGATTTAGTAGAGGTTGTTGTGGTTACTCCAACTTTATCCAAATCAGAATAAGAAATAGAAATTCCTTTTTCGTCAATTAATCTATTAGTTACAATAAATTTAATTTCATTATCTATTATTCGAATTGTTTTAATGAAATTAGGATCTAAAATATTAAGTTGGTTAGTTACAGCATATTCAAGAGAGCCGACAAATTTTGATGAGTTATCAGTTGTCTCTTCTAATTCAAATCGGTAAATGGCGTTATTGATATCATTGTTATTATCAAGTCCAAATGAAAATAAATCAAAAACTATGGGTTGATTGTTTGTTTCAGCAGAAATACTTCCTACTCCAGAACTATCATTAGATGAATCAAAATTTATTACAAGATACACAGTTCCACTTCTACTAGATATTGTTTGAATATCAGAATCATCCAGTTGAATTAATCCATGTGAAGAAGATAAATCTCCAGAATCAACTATAGTGACAGGCAGAGAACCTAAAGTGGCAAATGAAAGAACAATCGAAGTGTCAGTAAAATCAGTGATTCCAAAATCATTCTCAAAGGATCTGAGATCATAGTTTAGCCAATTAGTCCCATCAGTATTTGAAATAGAAGAATCTATGAGGATAGATTGTAAGTCAGATGCTGAAATTCCAAGATTCAATGAGATTTGCTCAAAAGTAGAAAGCGTTACATTTGATGTATCGATGAATAACCTTGCAGAATTTTTGTCAGGTATTGAGGAATTTGAGGTATCCCCGGCATTTAATCCAGAGGCTGAAGAATGAAATTGTACATCATATGCATTTCCAAGAGTAATTGGATTTCCAATCTTAAGTGTAGGGATAAGAGATGTGTCTCTGAAGACATCTAAATCATCTTTAATCCCTGAATTGATGTTTTGATCAGGATCAAGAAGAATTACAGGAAATTTTGTTCCAGGTATTAATGATTTAGACCCATCACCAACTGTCAAGATAGGTTCATTTATTGAAACAGAGGATGTCAAGGATCCTGTAAGAACAGAGATGGATTTTTGATTATATTCTATTTGCCCTATTTGACCTCTTGGAGCATCATCAAGAATCACAATTGTAGATTCATCACTATCATCAACGTTATCAAATACTCCAGAATTGGGACCATTTTCTACCAAAGTGACAATTTGTGAAAATGGATTTGCAGGATCTGGATTATCAACAGACACATCAGGTTGCTCATCATTTGATTTTAATTCCATAATATTTCCCAATATGATTGAAAGTTTTCCGTTATCTTGAAAACCCAAATTAGAAAGATATGGAATCAAATTTACTAATCCCATATTACCGTTAGCAGAGTCAGAACCAGAATCATCATATGCCTGATAGAAAGTAGCAATTGGAGAATCAATGTTGAATGTCCATGAATCGTCATCAGTTGGATCTTGATTTAATTGAAAATCATTTATAGTTAGAAAAACTTCTGAATTCTTGGGATACAGAGATCTATCTAGATTCAGAGAAATATTTGCACTGTCATCATATTCAAGAACAACACTTTGGGGATTTCCTCCAGCATTGTATTGAATTATAACATTACCACCTGTTGAGAAAGCATACATCTGGATTAAGGGCCATGCATCTGAATCTAGTCCAATTTGTCCAGAAGGAATATTTGGATTAGTGTTAATTGATTTTGCATTTCTTACAACATTATTAAGATTGGTAGAACTTGTTGGTGTTCCAGTGCATTGGTTAAATGAAGCATCACCGTTTGTAAAACCAGATAAGCCAATATTTCTCGGAACAGCAAAGCCGTCAGTTTCAGAAAGAGAAATTCCAAAAACGGAGGATGCAGTATCTCTACTACAAAAAACACCAAAGTCTAAACCTTTACCAGAAGTGACAGATTGAGTAGAATCTGCTATTTTTGCCTTGTCAACATTTGCAAAATATGCATAGTAATTACCGTCTGTAGATTGAACCATTCGTAAAGATTTACCATTAATCGTAACATCAGGTTCGCCATTTCCTTGATCTGTGTCGTGAAGATTTGGATCACGGATTACAACTTCAACTACCATAGAGCCAGAAAAACGATTGTTAAATTGAGAATTTTCAGCCGAAACAAACAGATTTGGGTTATTGGCAGCTTCTACCTGTATAAATGGGATTAAGAACGTAGAAGAGGTAATTGTAAGTAAAATGATGAATTTTCTGCATAACATAACAAAAAATATTCCCTATCACAAATAATCTTGTCGCATGAATTATCTTAAGAGTACTTGTAATACATGAGAGTAATCACAGTACATCAGAAACCTATTTGAAAAATCAAACTAAAATGCTTGTAAGATACATGATGAGCATTCCAGCGCCAATTCCAGATACAATTGATGCCTGTACGAGTTTTTGTTCACTTTGGTAAATCCATTTTAGAATTATCAGTGCAACTTGGAAAATTGCTCCTGCACCTATTGACAAGAAGACTATTGCAGTATATGGAGAATAGAAAAATCCTCCAATCCAAGTACCCAAAATAGCAGGAGCACCTGCAATTA
>JAEMQG010000060.1 GCA_022758935.1 Candidatus Nitrosopumilus sp.
AACTAATGTCCTTTGTTCAAAGACTCAGACCAAAACTGCGTAGAGTACTTGTTAATCATGGGGAACGAAGAAAATCAGAAAACTTGGCAATGAATATCAGAAGAATGTTTAGAGTTCCTGCTCATTATCCTCAAGTTCAAGAAGCAATAAAACTATTTTAGATCGTATTCTGGTTTCCAGATCTTAATATTTGATGGTGCCACAATAATTCTTTCTTCACCTAATCTTGCAATATCTGCACCTTCAGCTTTTGCAATGGAATACAATTCCTCTACTACTTTTCGAAGCTGTTCAACATCTTTTTGAGCCAACGGTGTAACTCTAAGAATCAAAATCATCTCTTTTTTGATATCCTCTTTTATCGAATGAATATCACTGATATCTCTTATAGTAATGGCTTTCAAATATGTGGGATTTTCTTGTTTTTGCATCCTTGAGGAAAATGCGATCTACTCCTTCTAAAACTCTTCCTTAGTTTTAACTAATTTTAAAAAAATTTCACGCCTAAATTCTGAACTTAAGGTAAGATTCTTCCCCAACACTTTGTGCGGTAACTTCTTCTTTTGTATTATTCCTAGTGACAATAACGCATACTTGTTCTCCCTTTGGAGAATCAGAATATCTTAGAGTAACAGAAGACGCAAATTTCACATACGAGTCTACATTTTTTCCACGTAAAATTGAAACTGGTCCCATATGGTCACGGACATGAAGTAAAATATCGTTAGGCAATGCAATTGCCTTTATCATTTCATTTTCATCTTTATTTCTTCCAACAACAAATTTTGTTTGTTCATCTAATCTAAAATGTCTTCCAATCTTTAACAAATCAATATCATTTATTGTCGGAGTCTCAGTATGCGTAAACAAATCTTTTGCACGTAATCCAAATGTTGGATCTGTTAAAAGACAACCACCACCTGCATTTGGTGGATTTTCAATCCCGTATTTTTTTGCCATATCTAATTGTGCTCTCCTAGTTCTTCCTTTAATAGTTCCAAGATTTTCTCTCTTGATTAATCCACTTCTCTCAGGATCTGTTTCTGGAAGTAATGCTGCAGACAATGGTCTAACAATTTTTCCTACAAGACCAGATTCTTTTTCAATAGTTCTTAATGCAGGACCATGTTGACTCATTGGTCTCTGTCCTAATACCTCCCCCGAAATTATAAATTCAGCTCCAATCTCATCCATGTGTTTTTTTGCAGCATCAAACATCATCGCCCTACAATCTATACAAGGATTAAATCCTGCACCTCTACCATATTTTGGATGCTTTAACATCTCAATGTATTCATCCCCGAGGTATACTGTTTTAAGATTCACATTAAGATCATCTGCTCTTTCCCTAATTTCAAAACCACATCCTCTACCACAATCAAAATCACAAAATGGAGTCTTTATAGCAACAGCTGAAACTTCAAAGCCTTGTTCTTGCATCATTCTTACTGCAAGCTGGCTATCTAGACCGCCCGACAATAACGCAACTACTTTCTTTTTTTCCTCTGTCACAATTATAAAAATTAAAATTCCATTATACAAACTTTACATCATACATAAATTAAGAAACAAAGATGTTTTTTTGTGAAAGATCGAAGAAAAAATCTTCTCAAATTTGCTCAAAAAATAGATTGTGATACACTAGTTACATTTGAGCCTGAAAATTTATTTTACATGACTGGATTTTGGGGCGAAGCTATTGGAATATTGGAAAAGGGAGAAAAAACTAGCATAATTGCTCCGGAACTTGAGGTTGGTCGTGCCAAAGAAGAATCTGAAAACTGTGAAGTAATTACAGCTGATCGAGGTACGGGCCTAATTGCAGCATTAATTGATAATGTAAAAAAAAAGAAAGTATGCACTGATTGTCAGAATTATTCTATAATGACATCTCTCAAAAAATCAATTCCTACAATAAAATCATCAGCTGAAACATTTTATAATTCTCGTATAATCAAAGATGAAAAAGAGTTAAACATCCTCAAAAAAGGCTCAAAAATAATCGACGAAATGTATGATATATGTTCTAAAAAAATGAAAATAGGACAAACAGAATCTGAACTCCAAGCAATCTTGATGTCATATGCAATGGGCGAAAAAATGTTTGATACTGGATACAAGTCTACTCTTAACCCTTTAATTATAGCTGGAGGACCAAACGGAGCTTTACCACATGCTCAAGTAACTGATAGAAAATTCAAAAAAGGAGACCTTGTAGTTGTTGATCTTACATTGCGATACAAGGGATATGTCTCTGATGCTACAAGAACATTTGCAATTGGAAAAATATCTCCACAAGAAAAAAAAATTTATGAGATTGTAAAAGAGTCACAAAAATTAGGATTAGAATCTGTCAAACCAAACGTAAAGTGCAAAGATGTTGATTTTGCGTGTAGAAATTACATTGAAGAACAAAAATATGGAGAATACTTTATTCATTCAACAGGTCATGGCATTGGACTTGAAGTTCATGAATGGCCTACTATTTCATCTAAAAGTGATATGAATCTAAAAGAAAATATGGCAATTACAGTAGAGCCTGGAATCTACATACCAAATAAATTTGGAATTAGAATTGAAGATTCATTAATAGTAAAGGAAAAACCAATCATCCTTCATAAATTCACAAAAGAACTAATTACAATTTAAGATTGATTTTTTAGAAATAATCTGAAATATTTCGGCAATAATTAAAATAAAATATTTAATGTGAAAAATAATTAATCATAATAATCTACTAAATCTATAATGTGCTTTGATTCTGGATTATTTGATTTTATTTCTGAAGCTTCCACATCTACATTCCAACTGTAATTCATTTCTCCTTTGTATGATGTAAAATTCAAAGAAATTTGAAAGTTATCTGACTTTATATTAGAAACTATGAAATTTATCTTTGTTTTTTTATTGTCATAAATCTTCTCATTTGGATACTCTTCATCTATTTTATTTGAAATTGCATCCATAACACTTAGTCCTTTTTCATTTGGGCCTTTATAGGACATTAGAATGTCGAATGCCTTTTTTTCATTATCGTTTAACTTATCTGGAAAGCTGCTTTGTAAATTATGTTTTGTTAGTTCTGGAACCACAAAAATTATCAACAATGCTATTATGCCAAGATAAATTGGAGCTCTTTTCTTAAGAAAAGCTTTGAAATCTGATTTTTTGGGTTTTTCTTCCCTCTTTCTGTTTTCTTTTCCCATTTTAGTTACTCCTTATTAATTATCTAGTATTTTGCAGTTAAAATTAAAACTTGCCAAGGAAATATGATATCTCCATTTTTTTTAGTATATGAAATAGTATTTTGTCTTACAATTTCTCTTATTTTTTTCCTTTTAGACATATCTAAAGAATTTAATTTTTCTTTGAGTGGTTTTGCAATATATTTCAGATAATTTTTCCAATAGTCATCAAATTTACCTGGATTATAGCTAAAAATAAAATCCTTTATTGAAATTTTGGTAAATCCTACCTTTCTAACTTCGTTATACAGTGCAGTTTTTGTTCCAAATCTATCTAAATTTGGTGTACCCGCTGGAACATAATCTGGAATATACTCGGATATAACATCTAAAATATTGCTAAAAAATGGAACTTTGTCCCTATGTCCATGAACAGAAATTCCTAATACTCCTGTTTTTTTGAGACTTTTTCTAATGTTTTTCAAAGCTTTTTGTGCATTAGGAAAAAAGAATAATGCATATTGACATGTTACAACATCAAATTTTTGAGAAAAGCTAAATTTTTCGGCATCGATATTTAAAAAATCTAAATTAGATTTCAAACCATTCCATTTTTTTGCAATTTTAATTGCAGCAATTGAAGTATCTGCCCCAACAACATATCCTGAGTCCCCAACTTTTTCTAGAATTTTTTTTGTAACTACACCAGTACCACATGCAAGATCTAAAACCCTGTCACCTTTACTAACATTGACCAATTCAATTAATTTAGATGTGCTCTGAAATGGACCTTCATTTACACTAGCCCATCTCTTATGGTACCGTGGTGCTATCTCATTCCATATTTCCATATTCCTTTGCTTAAAATCTGTACGATTAAATTTCATCATGTTTTTGTTAATTAAGGATGTATTTTATGTAATCTCTTTGAAATCTATTTTAAGAGTTCTTCCTGTTTCATGAAAATATCTGTGTTCTATTTCTCCTAGTTTTTCTAATAATTTTTTATTTTGCATTTTTTTTATTTTCAATTTAGTTTCTTTATATTCAGAAACAAGTTTTCGGATATCTGAATTTTTCATTTTAAGTTTTTAATCTTTTCTCAATTTCTGTTCTAATAAGTTTAACAATTTTTTCCTTTTTTGTCCATCCGGAATGAATCACCTGATGTGAATCTATAATTAAAATTTCATTATTCTCCGGATTTTTTTTGTATCTAACTGATCCAACATCATTTGCTACAATCATATCTGCAGCCGATTCATTCATTTTTATCTTTGCTACTTTGATCAACTCCTTTTTTGAAATATCTGTTTCAGCCTTGAAACCCACCAAAAAAACATTTTTTTGAATTTTTTTGATCTGATCAATAATTTTTGGTGTTTTTTTGAGGCTAATTTCTATTTGATTTTTGGTACTTTTCAATTTATTTTTACTAGAATTTACTGGAGCATAATCTGATACAGCTGCTGCCATTATTACTATATCAAATTCTTTCCTCATCTCTTTTTTTACAGCTTCAAACATTTCCTTACCTGTGAAAATTTTAATTATCTTTGCACCCTTTGGTGGTTTTACAATTCCTGGACCATAAATCAAAGTGACTTTAGCTCCTGAAGAAATTAATTCAGAGGCTAACAATACACCTGTTTTCCCTGAACTTTGATTTGTAATTACACGAATCGGATCAATATATTCAACTGTAGGACCTGCAGTCATTAACACTTTTTTATTTTTAAGAATCGATGAGAATCCAAATTTTCTTAATACATATTCTAAAACATCCTCAGGTTCAGATGCCTTTGCTTTTCCTTCAACTCTTTGTGGTGTCAAAAATTCAATCTTCTTTTTTAAAAATTCTACATTTTTTTTAATAGCTGGATTATCATACATAGATGCATGCATAGCAGGACACATCAATATGGGAATCTTTGAACCAAATCCAACTGTAAGGATTGTAGATATCGGTGTATCATCAATACCATTAGCTAATTTTCCAAGGGTGTTTGCAGTAGCTGGATAAACTATGATAAGATCTGCCCGATTATAATCTGCCAATCTAATATGTTCCAATTCACCTGTCAGTTTTGTAATCACCTCATTTCCAGTTGCCCATTTAAAATAATCCGGCTGAACTAATTTTGTAGCTGCATCACTTGTAACACATGTAACATTAGCACCATGTCTCATTAGTAATCTTGCCAATTCGATTGCTTTGTAGGCTGCGACACTTCCTGCAACACAAAGAACTATTTTTTTCCCAGATAATTCAACGCCATGAGAACCTACAATATCTAATGACGGATGATCTCTCTTTTTACTGACTTTCTTTTTAACTATCAATTTACTCTTGCAACTTTTTGAATTCTTCATCATCCATTGAAAACCAATGTTCTTGGGCAGGAAATATGCCTAATTCAACATCCTTTTTGTAGCTTTCAAGTGCTTTAACAATATCTTCAGACAAATTCAAATATCTTTTTGCAAATTTTGGCTTTATTTTTTCAAACATACCTAACAAATCTTGTAACACTAATACTTGACCGTTACAACCGACACCAGAACCTATCCCAATAGTGGGTACACTAACAGTATCAGAAATTATTTGCGCTACTTGATGACAAATCATCTCTAATGTAATACTGAACACCCCAGATTCTTCAAGTCTTTTTGCATCCGCAATTAATTTTATTGCAGAATTTTTTGTTTTACCTTGTACTTTGTATCCATCATATAACATCGTAGTTTGTGGTTGTAAACCAATATGACCCATAACTGGAATTCCAACATCAACAATCGCTTTGATTGTTTCTGACATTTATGTGCCTCCTTCAAGTTTTACTGCTTCAGCTCCTGCTTTGATTAATCTGCCTGAATTTTTTATTGCATCTTCAATATTTGCTTGATATGACATAAATGGTAAATCTGCCACTAACAAAGCATTTTTTCTTGCTCTGCTGACTGATTCTGTAAACATACACATTTGATCCATTGTTACAGGGATGGTATTTTCATAACCAAGCATTACCATGCCTGCACTATCTCCAACAAGAAGTACATCTATTCCAGATTTATCACATAATGATGCAAGTGTATAGTCATAACTTGTAATTACTGAAATTTTTTTTCCATCTTTTTTCATTTTAATGATATCTTGAACCGATTTATGCAATACATGACCTCCTTGTTAGATTATCTCTAATTTCAATTATATTATCTGAGATATTTTTTTTATTATCAAAGTCATTAACAATTTTTTCAAGTATTCTCTTATTCTTTTTTGATAAATTTCTACATTCCACAATTAACAAACCCATAGCTCGGGTAACATTATCTATTATTGTTATATTAGCTGTTTGTGAAGTTCTCGAGAGTGGATTTAGATCAAAAGTTATAACTTTTTTTCCAATCTTTCTTAATGCTATAGTTCTATCACCATCTTCTAAAGGAACAATCACCACATCTGCTGCAAAAATCCCATTTTTATCAACTATTCTTCTTGCTGAATCTAATCCTGGCAGAATAGTTGATGAACTAGAATTTATGCCTAAAATTTCCTTTGCACCATTCTTTTTGAGAGTATTAATAATATTCCGTCTTCGCTTCGCATTGGCATAAAATAGATTTACTTCAATTTTTGCCCTTGATGCATTAGCTAGCCTTACCACCTCTTTTGGACATAGTGCAGCAATATTCCCATTAACAGAGATTACAGGTAAATCTGCCAAAAGAATTTGGGCAGCAGATGCTCTTATTGCTAATTTTGCTGTCTTCCTTGTTTTTTCTCCAAGTAAATAATCAAAAGCTTCTCCTCTACCATGTGCCAAAAGACCTTCTTTAGCTACTAAACCGCGATCAAATCCACTAACAAGCTTTTCTCGAATAAGAAGAGATTTTGCCCTAGGATGAGATTTTGGAATTAATGACATTAACATTCAATTAATTGTGAAGGATTCTTGCTCCCTGATCATCCAATTCTGATTTAATAATTATTCCTTCAGAATATTTTTCTAAAATTTGAAGAACTCTACATTCTTTTTCTTTTGGTATCATAGTAAAAACAGTTTCACCAAAAAGTGCTACACCACATTTTATTCCACTCAAAGTAAATTCTTGAATTAAATCCTGCATTCTTGGAGTCATTACATTGACATATTTTGCAAATTCCAAAGACATATCCTGAAAATGTTCATAGTCCTTTGATTCTAGTAATCTATTTACCATTTTTCCACCAAGACCATTAATCTGAGAAAGACGTTCTTTGATGAACTTGTTTGTCGAAATTGGTGAAAAACAAATCATAATTATGGATATATCATTTGTGCTGATCTTTTCTATTTGACCTATTCCTGGCGCTCCTGGTTTAACTCTAATTTCAAAACCACCATGATATGATGCCAAGACATCACCCAATCCAGTCTTACAATTTATCTCAGCATTATGGGCAATTTGACCAATGATTGTTCGATGTAATTTTGTTTGAAGAACTTTATCAAGTGCATATGATAATGATAATGCAACAGCACTACTTGAACCTAAACCATATCCGACAGGAATGGTAATTTCATGTTTTATATCAAAAAATATATTTCCAAATTTTCCTAGTTTTAAAAACTCATTTAAAACATATTCAGAAACGTCTGTCTTATCTGACTGATAACCTATCGTAGTAATTTTAAAGTTAGAATCTTGATTAATTCTTGATGAAATATTGACACGTGTAGTAACCCCCTCTCTAATTGAAAATCCTGCTCCCATGGAGCCTAATTTTTCAGGATTTTTTTGATTATCATTCTCTAAATAAGCTTTAAAAAAACCTGTAATGTGTGCAGGACAAAATGCAGTAGCCTCCATTGATCTTCGTTTAAATTCTACATAAAATATAAGAATATGGCTTAAATTATTTAAATTAGTATAAATTGACTAAATTCATTCGACGCCTACAAAAGATTGGAAGTAGTATTCTAGTTACATTGCCTAAAGAATGGGTTGTTGCTAATAATCTCAATAAAAGCAGTCAAGTTGAGTTGGAAACTGGAAATGATACTATCTCAATTTCTGCAAATAAAGAAACGCGCCCAACTAAAGAACTCGTAATATCATACCCATTACCTAAAAATGAAAACATTGTAGCTGACATTACTGGTGCCTATCTTTTGGGATACGACATTATTCAGATCAATTCAAAGTCAGTCATTCCAGGAGAAGATAGAGAAAAAATTCGAAATTCAATGAGACGATTAGTTGGAATGGAGATTATCGAAGAAGATGCCTCAAATATTAATATGCAATTTCTTTTAGATGCCACAACTCTTAATCCAGAAAAAATTCTAAAAAGAATAAGCTCAATTGCACTTGGAATGTATGATGATGTATCAAATGGATTAATTTTAGACGATAAATCTAATTTAGAAACACTATCAAAAAGAGATGTTGAGGTTAATAGACAATATTTTCTTTTAGTACGTTTAATCAGGAGTTCACTTGTTGATAAAAAATTAGCCAACGTATTTAATTTAGAAAATATTGATATTTTGGATTACCGAGTAGCTGCTAACCTTTTAGAAAATGCAGGGGATACAATCGTAGAACTTGCCAATTTTATTTTTAACTCTTCTTTATCAAAGGAACACTTACAAAAAATTTTTGATGTAGTACAAAATTTTAATACCCTTGCAGAAAAATCTATTAATGCTTTTACAAAATCTGATAGAAGGTTAGCCATAGAAGCAATATCATTACACAGAAAATACCAAGAAAATCTTTCTAAGCTTAGAATTACCTTGGGAAATAAAAAACAAATTCCAATTGATTTTCTTGATCTTGTTTATATGTTTGAAAGAATTGCAAAATCTTGGGCAGATCTTGTAGATCTTGTAAAACCTATTTACAACAAATAACTAATTCAATTTGTTTTTTGCAGCATATGTCATTACTGCACAAATCGTCTTTGAATCTTGAATTTTTCCAGTTTTTATCATGCGAATTACTTTTTTAAGATCCATCTTTACAACAGACAATATTTCATCCTCATCTAGATTCAAATCTGCAATCTTCTTCAGTCCTGAGGCTACAAAACAGTGAATAGCCTCAGTATTGTAGCCTATAGACGGATAATAAGTAATCAGTGGTGTCATTTTTCTGGCTCTATAGCCAGTCTCTTCTTCTAACTCTCTGAATGCACATTTTTTGGGATCTTCTCTTTTCTCTAGAGTCCCCGCAGGAATTTCAATTACATATCCATGAGGAAATCTATGTTGTTTTACAAGGATTATCTTATTATTTTCATCAAATGCCAACATTGCCGCAGCTCCTCTATGTTCTATCATCTCTCGTTTTACCTTTCTACCCTCAACTACTAAATCATAAACACTAAGACCTAAAATTTTTCCTTGATAGATCCTCTTCTTCATAATAATTCTAACTTTTATTGTTATTTAATTTGTTTGATATCCAAGATGAAGTGTTGGTGATTTTTTAGCATCGTTAATAGCTTCCCTTAACCATTTTAATGGAAGAGATATTGTTTTTGGAATAAACAGATCTACTGACTTTACGTTATCCATGTTTCTAACTCTTTGTGTTAATTCATCCATTCCAAATATATCATTACTATACATGAATAATACTATCTGATTTTTTGCAATAAACGGTATTTGCATAAATGAATCATGAAATTCCTCATTCATTTTTTTTAATGTTTCTCTAAGATCACCATCAATCCATGCAAGTATAGCATGTGGAATAAAACCTTGAATTTTTATTGGATCATAAATTACTGTAAATTGAATCCCCTCATTTTCATGTAATTTTTCAATGCATCTTGTAATGGTTTTTGTAGATAAACCTGAATCTTTTGATATACTTTCAATTTTTTTCCTTGGGTCTTTTATCAGTTGTTCTAAAATTTCTAAATCTGTTTTAGTCAGATTGGAATTAAATCCTAGACTCTCTGCCTCAAAGATAGATAGCACTCTCACATCTTTCATCAATTTATTTGCAAGTTTAATTTTTTGTTGCAAGTTTTCTTTTACTACAATACCGCATACAGTAATTCCTCCAATACAAGGCACAACAAAAAATGGTTCACCCACCAAAGTAATCTGTTCTAGAATTTCTTCGATATTTTGACCTGAAACTACTATATACAAAACACCAAATCCTAAAATTGGTGGTTCTACTTTAATTGTGAAATTTTCAATCATTTTATTTTCTTCCATTTTTTTAATTCGTGCCCTAACAGCACCTCCTGAAATCCCCAATTCTTTCCCAATGTTTCTATCAGATTCTCTGCAATTATTCAATAATCTACTCAAAATTTTGATATCTAATTTATCCAAGTTATCACCTAAATCAACCTCATAAAATATGAAAATAATTAATAAAATATAAAATTGTCTATAATGTTAGCACTATACACAAAACACATTAAATACTAGACTATTTTTAATATTTTTGTGGATTATAGATTACGTTTAGCAAAAAGAATGCTATTTAACAAAAAAGGAAGTCTAATTGGTGCAGTTTTAGCCGTTACAATTGGAATCTTGGTAATTCATGTTAATTTTGTAATATTTCAGGGATTGTTTGATGCCATTGTTAGAGATATCTCAAATTACCGTAATGGGGATATTCTAGTTACCGACGAGGAAGATTATATCAATAAATCAGATTTATCAATAGTCAAATGGTTTGAAAGAATTCCATATGTCAAAGCTGCAACCCCGCGACTATCTACATCGGGTTCAATTAACATGACATCATTTGGTAAACTAAATGAACAAACAAGAATTTCTGTTGTAGGAATTGATCCTCTTTTAGATGTTAAGGCTTCCACTGTTTATAAAACCATATCAGACGGAGAATATGTTTTTTCCAGAAATTCTATTGTATTAGGATCCAGTGTTGCAAAAGATCTCGGAGGAGCTAAAGTTGGAGACAGTCTAAAATTAAAAATTGTTGATAGATTTGGTCAAGATCAAATAAAGAGATTCATTGTTACTGGAATTGCTTCATCACCAGGTGGTCAAGGTTTTGATTATAGTGTAGTTGTTCATATTGATACTTTACGTGATTTGATGAAAAGAGATGGTGAAACAAGTTCAATATTGGTAAAACTGAATGATCCATCAAAAGCTACTGAGGTAAAAAATTTATTTTTGACTGCTTTTCCCAATGATGATTTTGTTGCAGAAACAATTGAAGAATCAGCTGAACAACAATTAGCAGGTTTCAGATCTGGCATTGCAATGATAAGCATGATAGGATATTTTGGTATGGGCTCATCAGCTTTTGCCATTGTTACTATTCAAATGATGTTAGTTAATGGAAAAACTAGAGAAATAGGTGTAATGAGATCAATAGGTGCAAAAAGAAAAGATATTTTGCTCATTTTTATCTTTCAGGGAATGATAATTGGAGCAATTGGTGCAGGGGTTGGAACAGCTGCGGGATTAGGATATACATTTTATGCAAAGGAAACTAAAATGTCGTTTAATAATAGTCTCCCACTGGAAGTTAGTTATAATTGGGAAAAAATCATTCAAACCGCATTAACATCATTTGTTCTAGCAATAATTGCATCTCTTTATCCATCGTATAGAGCAACCAAACTATTACCTGTGGAGGCAATGCGAAATGTCTAAAGTTCTTGAACTTAGGAGTGTGACTAAAATTTACGGTGAAAAAGAAAATAGAGTAAAAGCTCTCGATGATGTAACATTTTCCATTGAAAAGGGAGAATTTGTGTTAATTGTAGGTAGTTCTGGTTCAGGAAAATCTACATTACTCAACATGATTGGATTATTAGATCGTCCTACAAATGGTACAATTCACATTGATGGAATTGATACGACAAATCTTTCAGACAATAATATCTCATCATTTAGAAACAACAAATTAGGATTTATTTTCCAATTTTCTAATCTTTTAACCGATCTAACAGTTTTTGAGAACGTATTACTACCAAGACAAATTGCAGGAAGCAAGGATTCTGCAGAAAAAGATGCTATGGAATTGCTAAAAGCAGTTGGAATTGAAGATCAAATTAATAAAAGAGCAAATAAAATTTCTGGTGGTCAAGCTCAAAGGGTAGC
>JAEMQG010000192.1 GCA_022758935.1 Candidatus Nitrosopumilus sp.
ATTAATGTATTGATCCATGTCTAATTTGAATTCTTTTTCATCAGTATACGTTCATTCTGCAGTATTTGTTAATCATGATGACAATCATTATTTTAATAGACATCTAAGATGTTTACCATGATGTAAAAAAGTAAAAAGATACATCTATAACAAATAATACATTAAAAATTGAGTAATAAAAATAAAAAAAGTGGTTAATTTGTGCCTGAAAAATAAAGAGATACTTATAAGAAATCAATTTTAGTACAAGTATGGCAATTCCAGATGACGTGAAAGAATACATTGAAAAAAATATAAAATTAATGATATCTCAGACTGAAACTTATATTCCATTTATTAAAGCCGCGTTTCCATATTCACAGAATTTAGCAGATGGGGTTTACAGCCTAATTACAGGTAGTGCATTATCTGTTTTTGTTAATCAATATGCAATGAGAATGAAGTATCCTTCAGCAGAAGATTTCTCAGAGTTTGGGAAATTAGCTCTAAAATATAGAGAGAAAATAGATCAATTCTTCAAATAATTATTCTATTTTTATTTTATGACTAGAAATTGTCTTTGGAATAGTTATTTTTAATCTTCCATTTACAAACTTTGCAGATGTATTATTGTTATCAACCTTATTTGGAAGAATAACTGTTTTTTTAAAATATTCAAATTTTGTTTTTTTACCCAATTTTTCTTCAGAATATGTTTCTTTCAGTTTAGCTTCCACACTAATAGAATCTTCATCAAATGTAATTTTAATGTCTTTTTTATTTACTAAAGGTAGATCAAATTCAAGTAGCCAATTTGTCCCATATTCTCTTAAACATGAAAGAGGGGAAAGGATTTGGCGTTCAATATCATCACTAAATATTGAGCTTATTGATGATGCAATTCTAATTTCAAATTCTTTAGTATTGTTGTCAATCATGAGATCACCGATAAATCTGAGGAGCTCTAGCAGGCTGGTTTTCTTGTTGTTGTAAAGTGCGGATTGTTTCCTCCATTAAATTTCTATGCTGTATTCTTAATCGTTCCATTTTCTTTTGTATATCAATTGTATCTACTTTAATATTCAGAATTTGAGCCAAAGTTGTTATTGCTATAATAGAAGCTTCTGGATCAGGAAAGAATGGATGACATTCAGCATACAAAATTAATGTGGGTATTTTGGATTTTCTAAAAACTGTAATTATTGCTGCATCAGCCCCAAAAATTGAGCCAGTTAAAAATTTAGAAATTTGATTTGTGTATAGAATTTCTTCTAATGATTGATGTGTCACTAATCCATATATTTTGGGTGCCTTGGGATCTCCGTTGATTGTTTCCATACCACTAACAATGATTATTTTTTGAATATTATTTTTTTTACAATATTGTAGTATGGATTCAGCAAAAACATATGCTAAATACGGATCAAAAGGAAGATCTGATATAATGACAAAAATATTGTTTTTTTTATAGATTCTAATTGGTGGGAGTATTTCTCCATCTTCAACAAATAATGTTGGTGGAAGGTCAGGATGATCGATTTCTCCAATCTGTTTCATGCCTAAATTATTTATTAAATAGGAAATTGTAAAAGTTCCTACAAGACCGTTACTTGGAAAACCAATTAGTAGGATATTTTCTGGGGAAATTTTTTTGCTGACTTTCATAATTAGAATATAGGTAATCCAATTTTTCTAATGCTTTCCTTTGATCTATTTTTTGCTCGCTTAGTTAACGTTTTTAATAATTTTTCACTTAGATCTTCTAAAACTTCACTTAAATCAAATCCAACTGAAACAAAAATTAAAGGTGTATGATGTGGAGTAATAATCATAATAGATACCTCATATTTTCCTTCTTTTTTATTTCCAGTTCGTTGTTGTTTTATTGAAACTCTAGCTTCATGTATGTTGGAATAGACCTGTTGTAATCTTTTGAGAGTCTTCCCAAATTTTGAACTAATTAAATTTACATATTGTTGATCATCTGGCATTCCAACAATGTATAATGGAATTGGAGTTTCTAATTTAGATGCAAGGAGATTTAAAATATCTTTAAAAGTAATAATACCTTGAAGAGTATCCCATAAACTAACTAAACAACATGTTGTATTTGTTTTAATCATTGAATTAATGATTTTATTTAAATCGTCATTAGGTGAGCATTGAGGAATTCTTGTACTTCCTGTATTGCCAATTTTAGATTCTAATGCATGTTCAGTTTTTCTAATCATGGAATTTTTTGCTTGTCTTTCTGATGGCATGATAGATTCTAGTATGTGATATGATGTAAGGACTTGTTTAATTTTACCTTGATTCATTACAGGTAAATGATCGATTCGTTTAGTAGTCATGATTCTTCTTGCATTACTAAGAGATTCATCTGCAGGAACTGTAATTGGATTTTGAGTATAAATGAGATTAGCTTTAATCCATTTGTTATCTTTTGATGAAAGAAGTTTGATAATTTGTTTAGCCGTTACCACGCCAATTATTTGGTTTTTGTCAACTACGGGTACTTCTCTTATTCTATAATGGGTAATTATGTTTGCAACTTTTTGGACAGAATCATTTTGCGTCACATGTGGAATTGGATAAAGAAATGACTCAATTTTCATGCTAGTGATATTTTTAGCATTTAGTAATGCTCTGATATTTGTTGAAAGTACCTTTTTATCTTTAAGATAAAAAACGTCATAAGAATTGTTTTTGGTAATTTTACTAATTACATGTGAAAGTGTATCTGTTGGTTCTATAGTGGTTGCTTTTGAAATTAATGATTTAATTTTGGTAGATTGAATATCACTCAAATGAGCGTGGATTGTATCAGTAATCATCTTTCTCTACCTACTGTGAATACTCCCTAGTTTTAAATTAAAAGAAAACCCTTGATTTTCACAATTGATTTTCATGAATGATATTGGGGTGGATATATTTAACCAGTAAAATCAATTGTGGGTAATGCTCCTAAAAAATGCAGATCTTAATAAAATTATAATTAAAAGAACCATTACTATTAGTCCAAATGCTAGTCTATTAGATGCCAGGGAAGTTTTACTTAGACATAATTTGAAACGATTAGTAGTAACAGATTCAAAAAAACGGCCAGTTGGAATAATTACAGAAAAAGATATTGCAAAAACAATTTATGCATTAGGAGATAAACCAATTAAATCTATCAAGATTTCTGGTTTCATGTCAAAAAATTTAATCACAATAAAAAAAACTAATTCAATTTATGATTGTGCTAAATTAATGAAAAAGAATCATATTAGTTCGATAATTGTATTAGGCAAAAATGATGTTTTAGAGGGCATAGTTACAAAGACTGATCTTGTATCCATTTTTTTGACACATGCAATATCACCTCTAAAAGTTTCAAAGATTATGACTAGAAATGTAGTGACTGTTATGCCTGGAGATTCATTATTGTATGTAGAAAGTTTGTTAATTCATAATAGAATTGCAAGAATTGTTGTTCAACGTAATAGGATACCTGTAGGAATTATTACTTATCGAGATTTTGTTCCGGCAAAACTACCTTATTGGATAGCTCAATCAGCTGATCCACAAGAAGTTGAAAATTATAAAATGAAAAGCAATATTAATGAATTTCAAACGAATCAAATGAATC
The DNA here is from genome assembly GCA_022758935.1 of Candidatus Nitrosopumilus sp. GTDB lineage: Archaea > Thermoproteota > Nitrososphaeria > Nitrososphaerales > Nitrosopumilaceae > Nitrosarchaeum. The sequence goes on from JAEMQG010000192.1 coordinate 3,611, forward strand.
ACCTTCTTCATTTTAAGGCGGTTGACATAATGTCATCAAATCCAATTACAGTTGAAGCTGATGAAGATGTTGGAGTGGTAGTATTATTAATGATAAGAAATAGAATTAGTGGATTACCGGTTGTTAAAAAATCAAAACTCGTTGGAATTATCACTAAATCAGATATTGTAAAAGCAATTGCTGAAGGCTAGATTATTTTACAATTAGGATTGAACAGGGAGAGTTATTTGCTAGTTTATTTGAAACACTACCAAGGAAAAATCGTGTTGTTGCACCAAGACCTTTATTTCCAACAATAATTAAATTACATTTTTCATTTTTTGCAAGTTTAATTATTTCGTTAGTAATATTTCCTTCTTTTAAAATTATTTTTGAATCAATGCCTTTGTTAGTAGTTATTTCTTTTCCTTTGATCAAAACCTTATTTCCAAATTTTCGTAAAATTTCAAGATATTCTTTTCTATCCAATAAATTTATTGGGAGTGATTTCTCTACGACATAAAGCAATAATAGATTTGCATGATAATTTTTACCTAGATCACATGCATGTAAGAGAGCTTTCTCTGAATATTCTGAACCATCCAGAGGGACAAGGATTTTCATGTAAAGGGATTTTCTCATGAAAAATTCATTGTTTATTGATATTTAACTAAATTCTTTAAATTCATTCTAAAATATTGCTAAATAATAAAGGGAGTAATGAAAAGCTGATTATTATGATTGATAATCTTAATTTGGTATTAAATTATAAATTGGAAGATAGTAGTTAATGATTAGAAAAAATATAAAGAAAATCCTTGTCCCTCTGGATGGATCCAAAAATTCTCTACGTGGATTAGATGAAGCAATTTATCTTGCAAGACAATGTCAAGCAACAATTACAGGTTTGTATGTAATTCCAATATATCCAAGAAATTTTACTGATGCTATAATGCCGTATCAGATTCATCTTACTAAATCAGCTAAAAAATTTATGGAAACAGCGAAAATTATATCTGCCCAAAAAGGAATTGTTTTTAAATCTAAAATAATTTTCGGGAGTCCAATTATAGAGATTAATGAGATGGCTAGAAACAAATCATTTGATATTATTGTTATTGGATCTAGAGGTCAAAGTGGATTAAGGGAAGTTTTCTTGGGTAGTGTAGCAAAAGCTATAGTTCATAAATCAAAAATTCCTGTACTAGTAATAAAGTGATGATAATGTTTTCAAAAATGTTAACCAGAATTCTTGTTCCATATGACGGTTCTAAATATTCAGTTAAAGCATTAGAAAAAGCGATGGAACTTTCACATAATCTTGATTCAGAGATTTTTCTATTCTCTGTAGTTTATGTAGACTATATTTCACCTCCTGGAATACTAGGATTAGTTAGAACAAAATCTGAAAAAGAGTCTATAAAAAAATGGACAAAATCAGTTAAAATGGATGCAGAAAAATTGTTAAAATCTGCTGTTAAAAAATGTGAGACAAAAGGAGTTTCAGCATCATATAATATTGTACAAGGTAATATTACAAATGAAATTTTGATCTTTGCCAAAAGGAAAAAAATTTCATTAATAATAATTGGAAGTCAGGGTCTACATGGAATTGAAAAACTCAAGACATTGGGAAGTGTGAGCAGAAGGGTTTCTGAACAAGCTAAATGTCCTGTATTAATAGTAAGGTAGGTTTTAGACTAATTCGCCTAGAAAGTGAACAACATCATTTACAACAATTACTGTTCTATCTTTAGGAACGTGAAATAATTTTTTTGAATTACTTGATGACTGAATTATTAATTTGCTATAAGGATCTTTAAGAGATTTGTATAGAATTCCTTTGTCTCCTATAGATTGAGACCAGTATGTACTTTGTACAAACGAAATCATTTCAAATTTAATGATTTGAAAAGAAAAAACCATAGCTAGATTCACTATTCTTCTTGCATTCTAGAAATAATTTGATCACAGATTCTTCGCATTTCAGAATCAGAACCAACGCTACAAATTTTTACTAAATCAGTACTTGTAACTATTCCAATAATTTGATTGCCCTTTTTAACAGGAAGTTTGTGAATGTTATTTGTTTTCATAATTTGTGCAGCCTCCCAAACTGTTTCATTTGGATCTATATCAATTAATGGTGAAGACATGACTTGTTCTAATGAAGTAGTTAATGGTTTTTCTTTGGCGGCTATTCGTTTTACAAAATCTCTTTCTGTTAAGATACCTATCGGTAGTTGATTTTTTGTTACAATAATACAACCAATATTCTTTTCGTCCATTAATTTAGCGGCATCTCTAATTGAAGTAGATGCATCTAATGTAGCTAAATCACTAATCATTACATCTTTTACGAATGTGTGTGCCATATGATTATCAAGGATTTTCTTCTAATAAATAAGATCCCTATTTTCATGCAACGAAATTATGTATTGTTAAAAAACTAGTTATTTTACTATTAAAACGGGGATTTTTGATTTATGCAAAACATAGTTTGAAGTACTCCCAAAAAAGATCTCTTTAATTGAACCCATTCCCCTTGAGCCTAACACAATAATGTCAAATGATTTGTTATTTGCATAGTTTATGATTTTGGGCCCTTCATGTCCATAAATTA
>JAEMQG010000055.1 GCA_022758935.1 Candidatus Nitrosopumilus sp.
ATTTTCCAAACAGGTCATACAAAACTCTTCTAACCATATTGATCCTTAAACCCGTCGAACTTGCAATTTCTTCATCCGTTGCATCTTCTGCCTTCAAAAGAGATCTTGCCACTTTTAGATACTCTTCTCCCCCTATCATGGATGCAATTCTAACAAAAGGATCTTCGTATTTGTCTACCAACTATTACCACTTCTAATTTTCTATTATTAATTCCTTGTTTCATTTACTAGGACATTTTTACCTTTTCTTGTGGGTATGATTTTTCTTTTTGCCCCTGAAAAACTATTCCTAAATTGTTCTCCTCTTTGAATTCGATCAAGAAGTATAGCTAAAGCACTAATCTCTGAATGGGGCTGATTCCCTATTCCTATATTATAGTCTGCAAGTTCATATATTTCTCTAGGTACTTTTTCTGCACCTACAACAATTAACAAATTTTTCTCTTTTCCAAGCTGGTTTTCCACATCGTTGATACTTTCTCCATACATAGTAAGATGAACTATTTTGTATTCATCTTTTTTCTTTTTTATAATTGATTTCCAATTATCAATAAATTCAACAACAAAATTCCCACCCCATGTATTGTTGATTTTCTCTATAGTGTCTTTAATCTCGGGATTTACCTCAGTCATGAATATTTTGGTTGCACCAAAAGCTCTTGCAACTAGAGCTACGTGAGTAGTTACTCTATCATCTCTAACAAGCCGCTGTCCAATTCTTATAACTTCAATTACCAAAACTATTGTCAAACTCCTTTGGAATATCTTTTTTGAATTCAAATGATTTTTGACTTTGAATATTATCTTTGATCATATTTTTTAATTCATCAATATTATGTCCAGTTTTAGCTGATACTGCAATTCGTTTTTTACTGTCTTTTAAATTAAGAATCTCTATTTTTTCTTCAATTTGATCATTTGTCAACAAATCTGATTTATTTAAAGCAAAAATTATCCTATCCATTTCAACTCTCAATTCACCCAAAGTACGCATACAACTTGCAAATTTTTTTTTTAAATCAAATAAAGAGTCACTAATATCAACTACAACTATTATGATGTCTGTGTGTACTAATTCCTCTAATGTAGATTTGAATGCCTCAATCATATATGCAGGCAATTTACTGATAAATCCAACTGTATCTGCAATCAAAAATGGTTCTTGATTAATAGAAAATCTTCTCGTAGTTGTAGATAGTGTTGTGAACAGACTTTTACTTTGTTCTCGAGACTCCCCTGTAATTTTATTAAACAATGTAGTTTTTCCAGATGAGGTATACCCTGCAAGAGATATAGTTTTGAATCCAATTCTTTTTCTACCTTGACGATGAAGCTCTCTCTGTTTCCCAGCTTTTTCAAGTTTTAATTTTACAGATTGCATTCTATGTTTTATATCGTTATAGTAAACATCAATCTCAAATTTTCCTATTCCCATAAATCCTGGTTGTTCTCCCATGTTGGAAAGTCTGACTTTTTCTTTAGCCCGAACCATTTCATATCGTAATTGGGCTAATTTCACTTGTAATTTAGATTCAGCACTAGAAGCTCTACTTTCAAAAATTTCAAGAATTAATGCCTCTCTATCTAAAATCTCTCTATGTAGTGCAGATGCCAAGTTATAATTTTGCCTTGGCTTTAGTATTTCATCAAAAATAATAACATCTGGTTTTAATTTGTCTACACTCTCTTGTAATTTCTCTAAAACTCCACCACTAATCCCATACTTTGGTTTATTTAGAAAATGCTGTTTTATTACATGTATGACTTGTATTCCTGCAGCATCACATAACCCAATAGCTTCAGTTACCGCATCTTCTTTATCATATGTAATTAAAATTGCAGAGTTCATTTTATCTATCTGTTTCCAAGTATTACTCAAGTTAAAGCTTCACTAATTTTTTCATTACAAAAAAAAGAGCCTTTGGTAACGGTTGAAGCGTTCCATAATAAACTGTATTTTTAATTTTTTCAATATCGAAATCATTTTTAAAATAATCTGATATTTCATCTCTGTTAAATTTATGAGGTCCTTTATCATCGGGAAGATTTTTTTCTTCCTTGCTCATACATTTTAAAAAAAACATTCCATTTTTCTTTAAAACTCGCTTTGTTTGGCTGAGATATGTTATTCTTTCTACATCCGAAAGAACATGAAAACACCCTCTATCCAATATGTAATCAAAAGAATCATCTTCAAATTTTGAATCTAGAATATCATCTATTATAAAATTCACTTTATTTGAAAGCAATTTTGCTTTTTCAATAGCAGCAGGTGATAAATCAGAACCAGTCACATTAAATCCTCTTTTTGCCAATTCTATTGCTTGGGTCCCTGGACCTGTTCCAAGATCCAGGAATTCTCCTTTTTTCAAGAATTGAATCTCTTCAACTAAATCTAAATCAAGATTTTTTTCATACCATGGCATAGATTCTACTTTATTCTGCTTATAGTATGTGTCCCAATCTGGAAACTCTTTTTTATTATTCATCACTGTCATGATAAGATTATGCCAACTTTACTTGTAATCATACTATCTTTTTTAATGATTTTTCTATATTCATATTAAGAACAATTTCTGCAATATCGCTGGCATACTCTGAAATTCTCCTTATATTTTCAGTCATTCTCCTAATTCTATAGATTTCTTCTTCATCTTTGAGCAGTTTAGATACATCCCTTACTTTTTTTTCATATTTTGCAATTTCATTTGTTTTCTCAATTGTTTTTTCAGCATGTGCATAATCTTCTTTGAATAACGCCAAACATGCATCATCTAAAACAGCCAAAGAAAACTCGTTCATCTCCTCAATTTTTTCTACTATTTCTTTCTTTATTGGTTTTCTAAATTCCAAAATATCATTTGCAATTAATGCTGCATGATCCCCCGTTCTTTCAATATTTTTTACAACTAATCTGTATCCAAGACAATCTCTAGCATTTTTAAAACCCATTTCTTTTAACATATGTTCATTTTGAATTGCAATTTTTAATTGACGAATAATATAAAACCCAAATCTATCTACCTCGTCATCTGTATTAATTACTTCTTGTGCAATATCAAAATTATTTTCTTTCATTGCTAAAATTGCATCACTTGACATTGATTTAGCAAGATGAATCATTCGCTTGAATGCGCCATCAATAGAAAGTTCAAGCAGATTTACAAGAACCTGAACTGTAATTCCTCCACTGGAATCTGAAATGATTTCAGATCCCATTAACATTCTTTTGACAGCTTCTTTTATTGTATTTCTTTGGATGGGACTTAATCTGCCCATTTTTGGTTTAACATTGATTGTTTTGTACCCTAAAAAATACAGGGAAATTAATTTTCTTACTATTGATGATGTTTCATCACCATCTATCTCAATTGTAGCATCTTCTTTCTTTTGAAATTTTCTTTCAAATTTTGGTGGGTAAATTTCTAATGTTGATGAATCTTTTCTTACCATTTTAATCTGGTCTCCTTGTTTTAGCCCAAGTTCCATAATCCACTGCTTAGGAAGGGAGACTGTGTATGATGAATTGCCTGTAAACTGAATTTTTCTTATTTCCTCTCTTTTTTCCATAAACTACCTAAAAAAATCAGGTCTATATAGTTTAGTTCTAGTTATACATACTAGCATTGAACTAATATTTAGAAAAATTCACATCGTGCACATGAATCAAGTTGAAAAGTTAAGACTTACACTTGATGCATTATTTGGAAACGGTGTTTCAAAGCATTTGCCTAAAGATATCGAAATCATTTTTTCAAGAAAAACAGGTAGAATTAGAACTGTTACCTATCAAGGAAAATTATTATGTACTCTGAGAATTGACGGAGGTCTTGCCATTAGTCCTTATTTCGCCCAAATTTTATTGAAAAGTAAAAAATTCAAAGAAAACTGTCTAGAGATCAATGATGCTGCTGCACCATTTATTGAAGAAGGAAAATCTGTATTCTGTAAACATGTTGTATGGTGTGGAAAAAACATACGAATTGCATCCGATACTCCAATACTATATAAGGATAAAGTTATTGCAGTAGGAAAAGCAGTCTTGTCTTCTGAAATGATTCCTGACTTTAATAGAGGAATGGCCATTAGAGTTAGAGATAGTATAAAAAGTCGTAGTGGAGAAATATCTTCATGATGCGTGGCGGTAATCGCGAAATGCGAAGAATGATGGATAAGATGGGACTTGATATGAAAGAGATCCCTAATGTCCAAGAAGTAATTATCAAAACCGACAAAAAAGAGATCATTGTCACAAAGCCATCAGTTACAGAAATGAAAGCAAAAGATAATTCCATTTTTACAGTTACCGCAGACAGCTATGAAGAAAGAGAACTTGCGATTCCAATATTTTCTAATGAGGATATACAGCTAGTTAGTCAACAAGCTGGAGTTGATGAAGAGAAAGCCAAAAATGCACTACAAGAAGCAAAAGGCGATCTAGCAAGAGCAATTTTACTATTAACTAGTGGATAAAATTTTATCCTTATTTATGCCTAAAATAGATTCAAACTAATGATTTAAGTAATGGATTTAAAGAAATTTTAACATTATGAGCAGCATGGCTGAATCTAAAGTCACAGGAATTATTCAATCTCTAAATGGATTAGAAGATGACCTTGATTCACTTAATAGCAAAATTGCAGATATGAAAAAACAACTATCCGTAAAGGCAATAACTGAAATTGACAAACTTTTAGAAAAAGCAAGAGAGATAGCTACAAAAGAAGCTCAAGAGATCATAAACTTATCTAAAGAAAAAGCAACTAGAGAATCTACAAAAATAACTAAGGATGGTGAAGCAAAACTATCTGAAATTCAATCCAATATTGATGCTCATTTTGATGAAGCAGTGAAGCATGTCGTGTCAACAGTTTTGAAGACATAAACCTATATCATATATTTTACATACCTAATGTATCGATCCATTACTTGGCACTCGTATTGGAATTGCAACTACGTATGGTAAACCGTACTATAAATTTTCAAATTCACTAAAGACTTTGAATTTATCTTTTGATTCCATACTTCCTAAAGACATTCAAAATTATAGTGGTCATTTGGTTTTAACAACAAGACAAGAAACTCCTACTGTATGTGAAAAACCTATCTTACATGAGGATATTTTAGATCAACATCCAACCGTTATCAGAGGTTTGATTATTCAAAAACTCGATCTGGGTTATAATCAGGATCTAATTGTGGGGGTAGATCCTGGAAAAAGAGTAGGTCTGTCTATATTTTATTTTGGACGTGAAATTGAAAATTCTTTTTATTATTCTGTTGAAGAAATAGTATTACATATTATCCAGGTTTTAAGTGGTTTGAGAGCTAAACATAAGATCGTCAAAATTGGAGATGGAAATATGAGTATGGCAAAAGAAATAGGTACAACGCTAAATCTAAAATTTTGTTCTTATTTTGAGTTGGAATTTGTTGATGAACGAAAAACTACTTTCAAAATTAAAAATTTCAATCAGAGGGGAAAACGTGATATGCTTTCAGCAAAATATATCTCACAACGAGAAGGACATCGTCATTCTATTTTACCGCTTTCAATAACTGGCTAACTTTTTCAAATTTTTATTAATTCTAATTTGTACAAATTCAATTAATCTTAAGGCCCTGTGATGAGATGACTCCCCATTTTCTTTAACCTTGATAAAATGTTATACGATCTAAAATCATATTTTGATTGTTACTATTTTTTAAAAATTAATAATTAAACAATTATGGATTTCAAAAATCTATACATATTTATTGAAGATTTGTGGATTTTTTTCCAAACAAATGCTGATGATCGTATAATAACTTGTAATTATTACAAGATTATCTATAAAGTTCCCAATATATTATCGATCCATCCTTATATAGTTATGAATTCTATATTAAAACAATAAGATGACTTGTAAAGGAATTTGCGTAAGATACAAGGCTCAAAAGCCTGTTGGAACTGGAAGATATGCTTCTGGACAACGTCGATGTCAAATTTGTGAAATATTCATCAAATGGGAAGGTCTTTGGTGTCCATGCTGTGGATATAGATTAAGAACAAAACCAAGAAACCTAAAGTACAAAGCAAAACTTCGTGCAAGAGTGGAAGCTGATTCTATTGAAGCTAAAGCAATGGCTGAAATTCAACCAGAAATTGAAGAGGTTGCAATAGTTAAAGTGAAGCCTGTACCAAAAGCTGCCAAAGTACCAAAAGC
>JAEMQG010000115.1 GCA_022758935.1 Candidatus Nitrosopumilus sp.
AACGATTGAAAATTCGCCTCTTGGAGCAGCTAATGTAAGTGCAGCACGAAGGGCTTTGTCACGCTTTTGACTGAACAAAAAGTTGCCAAGCAGGTTTCCTCCAAATTTCATCCCTATGGCAACTGCAATTAGCACAATAGCTACCCAGATATAATTTTGAAGTTGCGACACATCCATCAGAGCACCAACTGAGATAAAGAATATAGCTACAAACATGTCTTTAATTGGACTTGCCAAAAGTTTAGAAACTTCAGATGATTTGGATTCAGCAACTAGAACTCCTGCAAGAAACGCCCCGATAGCAACGGACAATCCAACTATATTTGCCAATAGCGCATATCCAAAACATACACCAAGAACACTCAATAATAAAATTTCATGATGTTCAGATGCAGCAACTCTGTCAATTAAGGGTGGAATTATTTTTGTTCCAATGGTGAATGTGCCAACAATTAAGCCTGTTGCAACAATGACTACAATCAAAATAGACTCTATAGATACAGTTCCGACTAAAGCAATTGATTGTAGAGAGGAAATTAAAATGACTGCAATTACATCTTCTACAATCAATATTCCCAATACAAGAATTGTTGATTCTCTTTTTATTCGTCCCATTTCTTCTAAAATTTTTGCAATAACAGCAGTACTAGAAATTGAAAGAGCTGCAGCAATAAATAATGAATCCATTGAATTCATTCCAAGTGCTGTTGCAGCATAAAATACTGCACCCAAGGTCGCGAACAAGCCAATAGATCCTATTCCGATTGCCATTCTTCCAATACTTTTGATTTTTGCATACGGAAATTCAATTCCAATTACAAAAAGAAGTAAAATTACACCTATTTCTGAAAACAGATTCAATGCAGACATATCAGTTAAAATTCCTACACTTTCCAGCATATCAGAAGGACGACTTCCGGGAGGAAGAATCCAAGACCAAAGAGGGGACAGAGGTCCTAACAGCATGCCTGCAAAAAGATAACCAATGATCAAAGGTTGTTTTATTTTAAAGAAGGCAAGAGTTACAATTGCGCCAATAATCATGATAAAAGCTAGATCAGTAACAAATGATGTATGTGGAATGTGAGTGATCTGATCAATTAAACTAGTTACAATTTGATTCAAAATAGTAGTAATTCCAGATGAATCAATCTGGAGTACATAATTATCCACAGGATCATTCAACAAATTTGTTTAAAAACAGTTGCGCACGAGTCTAACAAATGAAAACAGACTTTTTAATTTAACATGTCTTTATAGGAATTCGTCAGATTTTGAACCTCTTTATGCCTAGTCATCTTTCTATCTAATTGCAGAATGATGAGTAGGTCAGCTGAAAATAGTGTAGAGAAATGACCTGGGGTATCTGACTGTATAATTGGTAAGGTCATAATTACCTGAATATTAATAGTACGGTACCATACCGTACTATATGATTCAATGTGAATACTGTCCAAGAGGCTTTATCGACACTGCAAATGGGCTGGCTGAAAAAACCTTCCACGAATTACTTCATGAACCAGAAGTTGTCAACAAGTAACTCTTTACATTTTTTATTTTACACTTAACTTTTTTATCATTAGATTTTCTTCTAAATAGATATGGCCATTAAAGAAATAAAGAAGAAAACAGACAAGATTGAAGATAAAACAAAAAAGGCCATAAAACGTGAACCTACATCTGCAGCATTGTTGAAAAAAGTAGCCTCAGTGTCAGACTCTAGTAAAGCATTACAAAAAGAGATCAAAGTAATGTCAAAGATTTTTGGAGATAATCAAAAAGTGCTTGTTTCCATGAAAGAAATGATCGATACCTTGACCTCAACTCTAGAAAACATACAAAGGCAATCAAAACAAATCAACATTCTTGAAGATGATACACAAAAACTGTATGCAGGGTTAAATCAAGTAAGATCGCAATCAAACATTGTTGCAAAAATCCATGAACAAACTACAAAACTTCAAGAAGAAGTAAATAAAATAAACGATTTACAAAAATCATCACCAAAAACACAGGAATTATCACACCAAATAGAAGACAGTATGAATTCTATAAAAAATAATTCACAAATGATAATAAAAATAGCACAAAGAATTGACGAAGTAAGAGATGATTTAAGAAAAGTCTCTGGGAAATCAGATTCATTTTTAGATATAGGTAATGAAATTGATAATCTAAAAAACAGCATTCAAGAAATGGCCAAAAAAACTGATAGTTTAGAAATAAATTCTCAGATAATCTCTAGCTTTAAACAAGAACTAGTAAAAATTACGGACAATGTAAATTCGGCATCAAAACTAAGTTCAGAATTAGCTGCGATAAAAGTTACAATTGATGCAATTTCTGGGAAAGCATCAAAAATTGATTCTCTTGGAGGAGTCATAGATGGACTAAAGCGACAAGTTGATACTGTTGCCATAAACGCAGATTCGGCATCCAATTTGAGTATAAATACAATTAAAAGTATTTCAGGAAAAGTAGATAAAATTGAAACTGAAATTAATTCACTAGCACATAGGGCAGATTCCACTGCATTTGTAGGAGAGGGTTTAAAGTCAGTGCAAGAAGATTTTTCAGATTTCAAACAAAATGTATTTGAGAAGACAAACATAATTGAAGAAAAAATTTCATCCGTCTCAGATATTTTAAAACGGCAAGATGCATCTGTAGTAGAGTTTCACAGAAAATCAGATAAAATTTTTGAGGAGATGCAATCCGTCAAAAATGTTACAAACAAGGTATCTAAAGATTCATCAAAAGAGGTCATGGCATTACTAAAGCTGTCAGAATATCAATCAAATATTAGAATGCATTCAGAATCAAAATATGGAGATGCAAAAGATCTTGAAAATATGGCATCACAGACAGCAGATATTGTAAATCTATTTGATAAATTGGCAATAGAATCAGGGGAGAAAATACCATTACCACATGAAGTCAGACAATGGGCAGTAAGCAAGATTTTAGACTGCGCAGACAAGTGGGAAATTAGATTTAGCGACATATTTACAATTTTGACAAATGCGATAGGTAAAGAATTATTAAAAGAAGCAATCAGAATTCAACAGATTAGAGACATTTATGGTATTAGAGCTGTAGATGAAATACGAAAAGAGTTGAATATTGCCTAAACGCCAGTTACTTGATCAAAGGCAGTTAGTTGATCTTTCTTTCGTTTTAGAGCTGTAAATATTCCTAAAATTGCAGCTATCCAAATTGTGCTAAAAAGAATGTTAGATACGCTGACATACATATACGGAGTAGCATCCATTATATTTTTGCTGAGTGCTATAGAGCGTTCTTGAATGTTGGTCATGCCAGTCTGAAATGCAGCACCATCATCAGATACTCTTGAAATTGTTTCAATGCTTACAATCATAGTATTAACATCGCGTTCTATTCTGTTAAAGTTTGTAGATTCTGTTGGAAATATCCATACAGGATTTTTACTTTCAGGTAATTTATCCAGGATTATTGTTAAATCTTGTTTAATTGCAGTTAGATGAATTTTAATTGCAGTAGGATCAGAGGAACCCATTATTCCATCTAAATTTCCACGTATTCTATCAAGAGGATAGATATCATCATTATAGCCATTAATTGCCATAAATACTCCAAAAATCACAATTGCAACTATCCCAATCATTGCAAATTGATAGATTCTTTTTGCCATTTTTTCTCCCTTTGTTAAAAGAGGAATGACACTGGATTTATTTCTTTTAAATCTGGTATGAGAGAGGCTCATATAGGCAATGTAAAAAAATCCAACTGTCTGCAGCCCTATAATTGGAGCAAAAATAGGATTATTTGAAAATATTGAAATTAGAATTCCCATTAATCCATAAATGCCGAAAAAGATCTCCAGCAAGGTAGTTTTTGTAAACGGTAGATTGTATGCCTTATCTCTCCAGTCATCTTCTTTGTTAATAATTCCATATTTTGGAGTTCTCAAGAATTCATTTTTCTTTCCAAAAATTGCATCAAATACAGCAACGCTGTTATTTACAGCCATTCCTGCATTAAAAACAAGTAACGCAGGTAAAATTTTTACCTTGGATTTCCAAGAGTTGTGATACATGCTTTGAATAATTATTATGTATGCTCCAGGCCCCATTGCAAGATAAGTGGCAATTGTTAATACGGGAATAACATTGACTAGATAGAGATTCATGTTTGCTGCCAAGAGAACAGGTAGTGCAAGAAATTGTATTAGGATTAATGGATAGACAACATGACGAGTGAGTTGAACAAATGCCTGAATTTTTGCTTCTATTGCAACTTTACGTTTGATTATAATCTCTGTCAATAATTTAATTGCGCATTGTATAGAACCTTTTGCCCAACGAAATTGTTGTCTTTTAGCTGCATTCATTTGAACTGGAAGTTCAGCATTAACTACAATATTAGGAAGAAAGATGCATTTCCATCCTTTCATTTGTGCCCTGTAACTAAGATCAAGATCTTCAACAAGGGTAGATATATGCCACCCACCAGCATCTTCTATACATTCACGTTTCCAGATTCCAGCAGTACCATTAAAGTTCATGAATAAATGAGAGTTACTCTTGGCCTTTTGTTCAATCAAAAAATGAAAGTCAAGGCTAAGTGCTTGTGCTTGAGTGATTGCAGAATAGTTTTCATTTACATGTCCCCAACGACACTGAATGAATCCAATATTAGATTTAGAAAAATGAGGAATCGCTCTTTTTAAAAACCAATTAGGTGGGATAAAATCAGCATCAAAAATTGCTACGAATTCAGTATCTGTAGTTTGCATTGCATGTTTTAAAGATCCTGCCTTGTATCCATTTCTAGTACCACGCCGTATATGCTCAATTTGAAATCCTTGTCTTTTGTATTCATCAACAGCATCATCAATAATCTTTACAGTATCATCATCAGAGTCATCTAAAACCATAATTCTCATCTTTTCTTGTGGATAATCCATTGCACAAACTGCATCAACTAATCTCTTTGCGACATACTTTTCATTGTATATTGGTAGCTGAATAGTGACTGTTGGCGTACCTACATCAATCGTAGTGAAAATTTCCTTTCTTTTTATTGAAAGATATGTCAAGTAATAGAAATTGCAAGTATATGCAGTAATTATAATAGCGGATAAAATAAACAGATCAAAAACAAATTGAGTGAATGAATTAAGAGCCATTACTTTGATTCTAAAAATAGTTAGTCGCTATTTATACTTGCAAAATAAATTAGTTATTTTTGTTCAAAAATCTTTATTGCTTGTGGTGGACAAACGTTTTCGCAGGCAAGACAAAATATGCAGTCTGGCTCTTTTGACATTAAAGGTTTTTTTCCAGATGCAGGATTTCCAGGAGTGTCAAACCATTCATACACTCCAACTGGACATGCTTCGATACATCCGCCATCTGCAATACAAATATCATAATCAACAGATACAAATTCGCCCCATACACCAAGGATTCCATTATTGGCACCTTTTCTGCCCCAAGTTTTAATTGCATATCCATTTGCATCAAATGGTGTAGATGGTTTCATTTTAGATTTGTAGGATACATCAATTGGACCAGGTTTGGCTCCATCAGGAATTTCAAATTCACCACTTTCATCTTCGGCGATTTCATCAGCCCCAGCTTCAATTGGTTTTGGTTTGGCATTAAGAACAATTTTTGCAAGAGGAGTAAGTTCTTCTAGTCTTTGTATGGCTTGATAGTGGTTGAGTTTCTCTGCTTTTGCAAGATAGGAAATCATTTTGTCTGCTAAGATAGTATTACGTAAAATAGTATCAATAACCATTTTTGCAAAATGATCTGCTTTTTTTCTATAATCTTTAACCCAGTTTGGATCACCAAATTTTTCAATTGGAAAAATTTGATAAATGATATCAACTACTTCACCGCTAACAATTTCGACTGTAACAGATAACTCTACTTCTTCATATCCTTTGGCATCAGGATCTTTCATATTCTGTTCTTTCCAACGATATGTTGCAAAGATTCGATCAGCATAAGCATCCATTTCAAATGCCTTTTTCAAACCATCATGTACGGATTTAAGTTCTAAAGGATCTTCAAGTTTTATTGGCAATCTATAAAGTCCAAGTTTGAAGCCATGTAGAGGATACACACCACGTTTTGCAGTTGGTGCCTCCATTGTCCAGACTCGATCTTTTAGAAGTAATGACATGTAGTTTCAATGAATTGAATTTATTTAAAAAGGTTATCAGTCATTGTCGTCTGGGCACGTAAGCTCCCGAATTTCGACATACTTTTTTTCCATGGTTTCTGCATATTCCGAGATCTTTTTTAGATCAAATAGATCTTTTGAGAAATACCAACGAATTGGAACCCAATGGCCAATTCCATCCATATCATGGATCATTCCTTTATCCGCTTTTACATTTAGTTTTTCGTCAATTGATGTATCCTTTACTGTAAGACCTCTTTTTGTCTTATCTTCCAAAACAAAATGAGTATCAGCATCTTTAATGTAATAAAATGATCCTTCCTTTATCACAGGAAAGTCTAATGACAATTTATTTTTCCACTGGGTTTCCGATCATGTTACCCCATTCAGTCCAAGAACCATCATAGTTTCGAACCTTGGAATAACCAAGAAGATATTTTAGAACAAACCAACTATGCGATGATCTTTCACCAATTCTACAATAGCATATAACATCTTTATCAGCTGTCACACCTTTTTGTTCATAATTTTGTTTAAGAATTTCTACAGACTTGAATGTTCCATCAGCATCATTTACAGCAGTTGCCCATGGAATATTATTTGCTCCAGGAATATGTCCACCTCGCTGTGCATGTTCCATTGGATATTCAGGTGGTGCTGTAATTTCACCAGTGAATTCTTTGGTTGATCTTACATCAACCATCACGGTGTCTTCTCGCCCCAATGCTCTACTAACATCAAACAAATAAGCACGTAATCCTTCATCAGGAGGCTGTGCCTTGTACGCGATGAAAGAAAATTGAGGTTCTTCTGTTGTGTATCCTTTATTTTCTAATTCCCATTTTTTTCTTCCACCATCCATAATCTTTAGATTTTCATGGCCATAGAATTTGAAAACCCAAAAAACAAATGCTGCAAACCAATTATTAAAATCACCATAAAGAATTACTTCAGTGTCTTCACTTATACCGTTTTTCGACATTAATGCTTCAAATTGTTTTTTATTAATTATATCTCGAGTTATTAGATCATTGATATCACGTTTCCACCAAATTAAGCTTGCTCCTTTAATGTGACCTTTATGATATCCATTTACTGGATCATAATCTACTTCAACTAATTTTCTATTCTCATTTGGCGGATTATTGTATACCCAATTGGTATCTACTAAAACTTCAGGATGTGCGTAATTCACATTATTTTATAAATTTGTATTCATACTTAATTGTTTTCACATTGTATTGGCTAAACGGCCATTATATCAAATTTTTATTTTTCTTAAATATGGTATCTTCACTAGCCTCACCTTCGAATTTAAAATTGATGGGCAGATAATTTTCCATCATAATTATCGTCGCAGAAAATAAAAAAGAGAAAAGAAAAAGTATTTGTTATTTTTTAAATTCTGGAGCCCATTGATCCGTATTTCTTAAATCAGTGGAACTAATTGTTTTTGTCGCGTTTGGAGTTTCTGTTAGTTTCAATTGTTCCATAGCTGGATTCATCGGGGTGTAACCCTTACACTCGAAACTAAATTGGTCTACAAGGACAAATCCTTTTCCAGTGTATCCTTCCTCATTATCAGATCTTGTAGCTACTACATAGTTTGTCACTTGACAATCACGGTACTCAAAAGATCGAAGAACGTTCCCTCCCTTTGCTAAAAATACAGTAACGTCAAAGAATTTGTAGTCATATTCAAATCCTGAACTGGCAAAGTACTTTTGGGTTTCGTCAGCTGCCTCATATAGATATGGAGTTTTGCCAACAATTTTTTCCATTGTGAATGAAGGTTTGGATCTACCAGTTGTTTCGCTACTTTCCTGTGACTTTGATTTAGCAGTACCAGAAGAAAGAGTCGTAGTCCCATATCCGCCTGTTTGTGTAAATTGTTGAATTGGCACCATCTCACTGCCATCTCTAAATTCAAATAATGCAGTAGTGGTGACGTTTTCTACAAATACCATTTTTGAAGGTTGCAGTGATACTGTTAGTGCCTCGATGTCAACAATTCCAAAACCTGTGACAAATAGAATTGTAAACATCACAACGACACTTAGTGTCACGCCCATCGCAAATATAGAAAGTTGCTTTTTAATCATCGAACTGGATTTATTTTTGAATTATATTAAAGGCTTGCCCCATATCCAAATTTGAGAATGATAATCAATATTTTTTGATATTCATTTCTTTTGCTTTTAGTTAATTCAATATATGAAATAATTAGGAAGAATTATTCCAGGTTAAATTGGATCACAAAATTTAGATATATTCTGAGACCATTTATTGTAATTCATTCGCATTCGTTAATTCTTTGATTTTCTTGTTTTTATAAAATGCTTAACTTTGTTCATCACGGTCTAAATAGTGGTAAATATTACCCAATAAAATTGGTAAAACAAAAGAGCCAGGCTAAAAAATTAGGTCGAAATACAATATTTATAATTACAGGAATTGTTGTGATTGTTTCAGCCGGTGGATACTATGCATACCAATCATTTATTCCAGTCAATGTTGACTATCCTGTATTTTTGGTTCCTGAAAACATTTTGATAAAGACTGGAAAAACAACTGATGGGCATTATGCATTTGCAATGCAATCAAGTCGGGGTGGAAAACAAGTACCTCGTCCAGGTGGAATGACTAGCCCTACTTTGAATGTATCAAAAGGGAATCTAATTTCTGTCCACATAATTAACGAAATATTAAACACTGATGCAGAAAAATCAATTCATAATTTTAACATTGATGAATTTAATGTGCATTCAAAAGATCTTGGATATTTTGAATCGCAGTCCATTACGTTTTTGGCAGATAAACCGGGAGAATTTATTTATCATTGCACTCTTCATCCTGAGATGAAAGGAGTGCTAAGTGTGAAATGAAATATTAAATTGAGTCTTCATACCAATAATAGAGAATAAGAAAAATATCCTATTGAATTTAAACTAAATCGCTTTGAAATATTAGTTGATTTTAGTATCTGAATATTGTTTTATTATTGGACATATTTCATCCATGCAAAGTGATCATGTGAACTTGTTTGTAAAGAATTTCCATTATATAGTATCAAATAAATTAAAAAAATATCCTTTTAACTAAATGCGATTTAGGAGAACTGTTTGAAACTTGAAAAGGTAGCAGTAGTTAGTAAGGTGGGCTCAAAAGAATCAGAAGAGGCAGCAAAAACTGTAGCTAAAAAATTTCTAGCAAAAAAATCTAAAGTATTTACAATTTCTCCCATAGATGTAGAGGGTGCAGAAAAAGTAGAGTCATTGGAGGATTTAAAAAAAGAAAAACTCGATCTTGTAGTTACCTTGGGCGGGGATGGAACAACCCTTAGAGTTTTCAGATATCTTGAAAATGAGACTCCAATTCTGACAATTAATGTTGGAGGAAATAGAGGAATATTATCTGAGATAACTATTGATGAAATAGATGGTGCAATAAATAAAATTCTAAAAGATGAATTCTTTTTGGATAAACGAACTAGGGTTGTCGCATCTTGTGGAGGTAAAGAATTTCCACCAGCATTAAACGAAATTTATATTTGTAGAACAAATCTTACAAAAACTGCAGAAATTGAAATTAAATTTCAAGATGATACAGTAAAACAGAAAATGGACGGAGTGATTATTGCTACACCAAGTGGTTCAACAGGGCACTCATTTTCTTTAGGTGGCCCCATCCTTCATGAAAGTTTAGATGTTTTGATCATCACACCAGTTGCTCCAGTTTACAGATTAGAGTCAATAGTTGTACCAGATGAAAAAATAGAAATAATCTCATCCCATGATTGCAGTATAGTCATGGATGCGCAAGTAGTAAAATCAGCAGGCTACGGAGAACCAATAATTATAAAGAAATATACAAAACCAGCAGTCTTTGTTAGATTAAAGAAACGGGGATTGAGACAGATGAGCAAGCTTGGATTTTAGAATATTAGATGCCAGTGCATTTTATGCCGGAGTCCCGTTTGGATCATCGGATGATTGTTACACAACATCTCTTGTTTATGAGGAGATAAAACACATCAAAAAAAATCATGGTGTACTAGGAACATTGCTGGAAACTAATAGGCTAAAAATAATGGATCCAGACAAGGAATCAACAGATAGGGCAATAATTTCAGCCAAAGAAACAGGTGATTTTCAACAATTATCAAAGCAAGATATTTCCATAATTGCATTATGCATCAATCTCAATGGTGAGATTATTTCAGATGATTTTGCAATTACAAATGTTTCAAAAAATCTAGGATTGAAGATATCCTCAATCATGACTAATAGTTTTCAAGATGTTGGAAAATGGGTTCATTATTGTCCTGGCTGTCGTACAAATCATACAATTGGGAGAGAGTGCCCAATGTGCGGTACCATGCTTAAGAGAAAATTACTCAAGGGGCAATCTTCTGCCATACCAATCAACAAATGATCCATCATATAATTTCACATCACGGTAACCTGCAATCATTAGTTGTAAAAATAAGCTAGATGCCCTATGACCATGCATGCAATAACAAACAATTTGATCATCTTTAGATATTTTATTTTTAGAAAATAAATTTTGTAAAAAATTTTTGTTTTGAAATAATTTGCCATCATATCCTATTCCTTCAGTAAATGGAATTAGTTTGGAATTAGGTAAATGTCCGCTCATAAATTCTTGAGGTGTTCGCGCATCTAAAATAATAAAATTATTAAAATTTTCTTTAAGATGGACAGCATCTATTCGAATCATGGAGTTGATTTTTGGAATAAACGTTGTTATTTTAGGAATGAATGATTTTTTCGTTAATTCAAATCCATTGTTTTGTAAATCTATTATACTTGCATCAAGTAGATGTATTTTATCGTGACCAAAGTACAAAAAAGTCCAAGCAATTCTAGCAGCCGATGGATCCATGGGATCTCCTACAATAACAACAGTTTTAGAATCATCGATTCCAATTGAACTAAAAAGTTCAGTAATTTTTTCTGGATCAATAACTAAATTTGAACCGTATTGATCAAATTGAATAACTTGTTCTATTGTTAGCGATTGAGATTTTATCAGGTGCCCGTACAGCAATAATGTTTTAGGGCGTGTATCCAAAATAATAATATCCTGATCAGAAAAATGATCTCTTAGCCAATCTATTGAAACTAACATTAATGAGATAGATTTGTCAATTTATTTATTAGTATCAGGTATCATGCAAGGTTTTTTGGTTTGACTCCTTGAGATGTTTGCTTTGAGATTCAAGTATTGTTTTTATTTTTTTGGCTCTTGCATTCCCAAGACCTTCAATTTTTGCAAGTTCAGTAGTTGTTGCAGTAAAAACTTTCAAAGGAGTTCCAAATTTCTCAAGCAATCTAACAGCAAATTTTTCACCAACTCCAGGCAAACTACACAAAGATGATAGTTGTTGTTTTTCTAAATCATTTGATTTTTTTATTTTTTTTAGGTATGGGCCTTTTGGAGATTCATTTCTAGAACACATTGAAACAAGTAATTTTGCAGTATGAGTTGCGTTAGGAGTAGGAATTATAGGAATTTTAAAATCAATCACTATTGTAGAAATGGCACCATAGAAGATCAATGGATTGTCAGTGATTTCCTCAATTTCATCGACATTTCCTTCTATTAGCACTATAGGGAATTGAAAATGTTCCTTTAATCTAGAGCATTGGTCAAAAAGTCTACCGTCAAAAACAGAAGACACTAAATCGCGAATACTTTTTCTCTCCACAACTGTTTCAGGTGCAACGATGTAATCGCCGACAGGCAATGTTTTCATTTCAAGGTTTAACCCTATAGATTTTAGCAGATCTGGAATTCCGCTTTTGCGTTCTCGTTCATCTACAATAATTCGTAAGTTTTCTAATTTCATTAATTCTAATTCGGTTAATTTGTTAATATTTTATTTGAATTCTAATCAGTATTTGTTATTTTCTCGGATTATCATCAGATACTGGAGTGTTTGTCATTTTTGCACCTCCAGATGCTGGGCCTCTCATCATTTCAGTGATTTTTGCTTCCTGTTCTTTAAGAGATTCTTTCATTCTAGTTTCCTGTTTTTCAAGAACAGTTGAACGTGTTTTTCCCATCTCTTTTCGTTCTTCTAATTCATCAATTAGTTGTTGTTTTGTAGATTTTATCAAAATTGAACCAGCTTGCTTGTATACATTATCATCAGCCGTAATTTTTTTTAATTCCTCTAGTGCCTTGTCAGTCTCAATTTGTTCCATTTCAAGATGTTGTTTTTGGGTAATTATTGATTGAAGATTTTGTTGAGATTGTTGCAATTTCATGAGTTGTTCTTGAAGCCATGGTGGCATTTGTCCTGATGACATGCTAGTTCAATGTTTTTGATTTCATTATATCTTTACCGATTCAATTGAGTCGTAACTTGCCTGAATTAATCTCAAAGTTGAATTAAGATTTGCTCGTAAGTGTTGAATATGTTCTGAATCTATGGAGATGTGGATTTTATCATTTAATGAAATAGTGGTTTTAGTAGGGTTCTCAGGATAGAATTGATTATCAATGTGGATTGAATCAAATATTGCTTTTGTCTTTTCTTTAGCATCAACATTAATTTTAGCATTAAAGATTAATGTCATACGCGGTTCCAGCAATCTTGAAACTACATTTCTTACAAGACCAAATGCCAACTGCATCTCTACTAAATTGTTTTGAACCACATTCAGGACAAGATCTTTCTGCTTTTAGTTGAAAGTGAATTTTGGCATATTGTTTTCTAATTTTAATTCCATATCTTGCACCTAATCCTTTTAGTGATTTCTTTGCCATTTTATTTTTTTGTCCCCATTACTTGTTTTAACTTTTCTCTTATTGTTGCCCCTACCTTAACAGATATTTTTCCACATTGTATAACTTCGTCAAATGTAAATCCACCGTTTCCTCCTTTTTGTAAAGCGCAAATATTTCCATTAGAATCAGTAGTAATTGTAATTCTTGCCTCCATGCTATCCCACTCATCACCATTTGGATCAACAATTATATGATTTCCAATTTTGCCCATAGTCACAGAGACTGGAATAGTGGTGATTGGAATATTCAATTCTGCACCTTCAATTAAAGTGGGCACATCATTTTTCATTTCCCATTTTGGGGTTTTAGAAGAAAGGATCGCAGCTGTTGCAGCATACGCACATGTATCAAACAAGTTTCCATCATAATCAACTACAACATTATCAGCAAAAACTCCAACAACTGATTTATTTTTTTCAATTACTAATTGAGACAAATCTATCATGTGACTTTCTCTAATGCCTCTGTCAACCACTCTTGCCAATTCAATAACATCTGGGCCAGGAGGTCCTGTTTCAACACTAGGATGTGAAAATGGTAAAAGTTCAGCTGTGCAGATGAAAATACCCTTGTCACCCATATCTGGAAAAGGCCTATCTGGTTGAATCTTAACGCCACAAATTACTTCACTATCACCCAATCTTACTCGTGCAGAACCATTTGCTTTTGGAATTGCATTTGGTTCAATTACTAATTTTCGAGGTTCGTCAAATGCCCTTCCATCAACTCTTTTCCCTTGTTCTAATAATTCAAGGATTTGAAATTTCTTTAGTTCGTCGATTACAGAAACAGATGTCATTTACTATCTCCATTTGCAAAATATTTTTCAGTTAATGCTTTCTTTTGTAACTCATAAACAATTTTGCAACCTTTAATTCCAGTTTCAACACATTTTTTAAATTCTTCGGGAGTCAATACCCCATCTAATTGTAATAATGTAATTTTATCCGTACTTGGCATATAGCCAATAGGCATATCAGCTTGACCAGCTTGATCTTCTTCATTATTAACATCAAGAATAATGGTGTCAGCAGCTTTACCTGCAGCACATGCAGCAACCATGTCCCTCATTGGAATTCCAGCATCAGCTAAAGCCACCGATGCAGCAGATAGTGCAGCACAGCGAGTGCCTCCATCAGCTTGAAGAACTTCAATATAAACATCAACTGCAGTTCTTGGAAATTTATCTAACATTATTGCAGGCTCTAGTGCTTCTTTGATAACTTTGGAAATTTCAATTTCTCTTCTAGAAGGTGCAGGGTTTTTTCTCTCAGTTACAGAAAAAGGTTCCATGTGATATCTAACTCTTAAAATTCCGGTATCAGTGTTTGACATGTGTTTTGGATGTACATCTCTTGGACCAAAAACTCCAACTAAAATTTTATTGTCACCGAATTCAATATATGCCGAACCATCAGCGTTTTTCAATCCACCTGCCTTAATCATAATTCGTCTTGGCTCATCGACTTTTCTACCGTCACAACGAATTCCATTTTCATCTAGTAACACTAGCTCTGTATCTCTTCCACCCATTATGATTCACCTTTTGATTCTAACATTTCTTTCACTTGGTCAGTTAAGTTAGCAACATGTGCTTTTTCATCTACCATTTGTATTGCTTTTTTAGCCT
>JAEMQG010000152.1 GCA_022758935.1 Candidatus Nitrosopumilus sp.
AAGCACGGCGGAACTGGATTGGGATTGGTAGTGTGTAAGGGATTAATCGAAGGTCTAGGTGGAAAAATATGGTTTGATAGTCAAAAGGGAGTTGGCACTACTTTTTACTTTAGCTTGCCCAAATGATTTTAGATATGTACAAAATGGGTTATTTGGTCTGCTATGGACTAAATATACACTAGATTGAAAAATCCCACAAAAAAGATTAATCATACGCTTTCACTAAATACTAAAAAGGTGTAGAATGCTCATGCAAAACCCACAACAAGTGATATCTTTGGGATCAACTTTAACAACTAGCTCAACTTTTCCTCAATTTGATTCTAAAATGTGGCCTTAGGGTATCGAAATTAGGAAATTCCAATGAAAACCATCATCTTATGTTCTATTTTGATTTTTAGTGTATTGGTTATTACTGCCAGCGGATTAATTAGTAATGCAAGTGCTCAAGTTTCGACTAGTCATGTTGTAATTAATGAAATTGATACAAATCCATTAGGTGATGATGCCAAATCCATTTCTGAATGGGTTGAGCTCTACAATCCTACTAATTCTAAAATTGATATCAGCGGATGGAAAATTGCATCTACTACCGTAATGAAAAAAACAATGACTATTCCACTTGGCACTGTGATTGAACCTGGAAAATTTTTAACATACTCATATGAACCCCTCTGGTTTACTGATACAAGTGAATTCGTCGAACTAAGGGATAAAAATGACGTGATTGTTGACAAAACTCCTTTATTGTCTGATATGAAAAACGATTATACATCTTGGCAAAGAATCTACGATGGCTATGATTTGGACGCATCAGATGATTGGAAATTTTCAACTTCTACTGCAGGGTCATCAAACGGTAAATTATTAATCACAGAAGACGATATTGGTGTTTCAATATCTGTATTCCCAACCAAGTCTTCGTATCTCTTTGGTGAAACAGCTGTAATTCAAGGAAATGTATCTCAACAAGTATTCATTGTTAAACCCTATTTTCATTCTGATCAGATAATTGTAAAAATATCCGGTCCTAATTTCGATAAAACAATTTCACTTTATCCTGATCTTAATTTAAATTATAAAACTACTTTAAATCTAAATCAAGTTCTTGGAATTAATGAAGGTCTTTATTCTGTTTCAGTTAGTTATGGTAATGCTACATCTCAAACTAGTTTTTCTGTAGGAAATAAAATTATTGTAGAGGACATCAAAAAAGAAAGTACTCTTAGTATCATTACCGATAAATCGCAATATATTCCTGGAAATACAATCTCTGTAACTGGTTCTACTACAAAGGTAATCCCGTTCGAAGGCCTAAAATTTACGGTTAAAGATCCAACCGGCAAAATCATCTCAACTGGAAATCTATATCCTATAAATGGCAAATTTTTTACTAGTGTTTTTCTTACTACTGTAAACCCTGTTTACGGAACATATCAAATATCTGGACAATATTTTGACAAATCATCTTCTGCTCTCTTTGAAGTAGTTCAGGACACAAAAGAAACTAAGATGGTGTCTCTTTGGACTGATAAAGATGTGTATGCCTTGGGAGAAACGGTAATGATCACAGGCAGGGTAAATAATGTCTGGGTTGGCTCATTGGATTTGGAAATAATTCAGACAAAAAATGCTGCACTTGGATCAAGTGAACTTGGTGGTGGTAACTCTGGATTCAAAATTTTGGATGTCGTTAGAACTGCAGGCGATGGCTTTTTTGCATATTCCTTCAAAATACCAGAAAGTGATACACGATTAGGTGATTACAAAATTAGTGTTTCAAAAGAGGTCGGCTCTGCATCAAAAATCATTCATGCTATAACAAATCCCGGAGATTATGTTGCAGATTCTAGTGCTCTTTCACTTTCAACTGATAAGGTGATTTATGATTTAGGTGACACAATGAAAATCAGTGGTTTTATTGCAAATCCTGAAAGCAGATCAAGCTTTGAAACCCCTCATGTAAAAATTTCATTATCTCATGAAGATGGCAGTCCTCTTGAAATTATTGCGCTTCCACCAGGAGCTCAAACAAGACAAAATAACGGTTTAACTATTGCATATGAATTAGCTGCAATACCTGATTCTTCTGGAAGATTTTCAGTGCAAACCAGTGTCTCACAAACTGCTTTTACTCAAGGAACCTATCTAATAAAGGCAGAATATGCTGGACTGACAAAAACCATTATTGTTGGTATTGTCGATCCTTTGAAATTAAATGATGGGGCATTACTTAGTCTGAATAAACAAGTTTTTGGTCTAGGTGAAACTGTTCAATTGACTGGACTGATTCCTCCAACTAGTGATAATTCTGTATCAATTTCTCTTACAAAACCTGATGGCAGTACAATTAATTTTGGTGCTACTCTTGATAATCAGCATTTTTCTTGGTCATGGATTACACCTACTACTGAAAAACCTCTGGCAATAAAATTAGACGATCGTTCCATCACTACAACCAACTATGGCGTTTATAGAATCAATGTTTCAATTCCTTCTCATGTAGAAAGTATTTTCTTCAAAGTTTCTTCTGATCCTCAACATGACTCTTTATCTCTGACACCTTTGTATGTCTCCACTGAAAAATCTCTATACAAAGCCGGAGAAAAATTAAATGTTATCGGTAATGTTATTAAAAGAATACAGGGCTTGGAGGGATTGGTAATTCCAGATAGAGTCACAATACTTGTACTAGATAGTAAACCCCCATACAAACAAATCCACGAAGCAACAGTTTATCCTGATCAAGGTGGAAATTTCAAGAGCTCATTTGAATTACCGATAACTATTTTTCATGATGGTGAATACAAAGTAAAGGCATTATATTTAAACAAAAAATCAGAATCTACATTTAGTGTTACAAATGATTTCTCTTATGACTCCAGTGCAAAACTATCTCTTTTACTTGCTACCGATAAATCTGAATATCATCCTGGTGACACTGTAATTGTATCTGGTAAACCAAACAAGCTAATTTATCTTGAAAAATTTGATGTGAGTGTAATAAAGAAAAGTGATACTGATATCACATGCGGCTCATTTATCTGTGGCACTCATTTGGGCCCTGTGACTACTATTCGACCTAGCT
The DNA here is from genome assembly GCA_022758935.1 of Candidatus Nitrosopumilus sp. GTDB lineage: Archaea > Thermoproteota > Nitrososphaeria > Nitrososphaerales > Nitrosopumilaceae > Nitrosarchaeum. Next base: position 3,089 of record JAEMQG010000152.1, read on the forward strand.
CTTTGGGTTCATTTTCACATCAAATACAAATATCTAATTCCACTTCTAGTCTTGGATCATATGAAATTACGGTGGACGCTGGATTTGAAATAAAATCTATCCAATTTGATGTAGTACCGCGACCAATAATTAAAGCACCTGAAGAATCTTCATCAACTATTATTGAAAAAGTAATCCGAATTCCTGATGATAAAATATCCATTATTACAAATGAAAAAACTATTCAAGACAAAAAGATAGTGCCCAAAGTAATTTCTGGTTCATTACTTACTACTAGAGATGATCAATCAAATGTTAATCTTAGAGTTACTTCAGAATCTGGAATGTGTATTATTGGTCCTGAAGAAAATTGTCTTGTTAAAGACTCCACTAGAAAACCTGGACAAATCTATGATATAGTTTCAGTAGATGGTATTAGTCTAAAAGTTAGATATAGCGGTCCTGATGTACGCCTTGAAAAATTTAATATTCTTCCTGCATCTTCTACTGGATTTCTGCCTAATGAAAATTGGAATGTGGATGTAATCAAAGATGTTGATCAGATATCTAGATTCTATTATAAAATAAACTATAAACCGTTGGAATAAGTTCAAAAAACCATTAATTTCACCTATAATTAGTTGAATCTCCATGTTTTGATGTTTTATCAGGATGATCCAAAAAAATGTACAGCTGCAAAAATGGTGAAATTTGGAATTGCAAAAAATATCAAAAAAATAGGGAATAGGGGAATTGTTTTAGATCCTTTCTCTGAAAAAACACTTTTACCTAAAGATAAATCCTTGGCAAATACATTAATCGGAATTGATTGCTCATGGAATCTTGCTGAATTGGCATTTTCAAAAAACTTTAATGGGATCAAAAGAAAATTACCTCCTCTACTTGCTGGCAATCCCGTCAATTATGCAAAATTCAATAAACTAACTACTGCTGAAGCATTATCTGCATCATTATTTATTTTAGGTTTTAAAGATAAAGCACTTGAAATACTTGATAAATTCAAATGGGGTCATACTTTTTATGAACTAAATCAAAATCTTTTAGATGAATATTCTAAATTGGAATCTGAAGATCAAATAGATGTAATTCTAAAAGAATATGGCTTGACTGATTAACTTTTTAATAATTTTCTTTTTTTAACATATATTGTAATTATGCTGACGATTATGACTGGCACAATAAACCAAATAATTTCCAAAGAATTATTTTTGTTAAACTCTATATCTGTTTGAGTAATTTCTGGTAATGACACTTCATTTTCAACTGTTAAGAAACTTGTTGAATAATAATCTGGTTTTAACACCGAATCTGAAATTGCAAATATTTTTAGATCATTTGCACCTGTATTTAGCTTCTCTGTTATTTCTCCTGGGATTTTAATTCTTGTTGAATTTTTGTCAACTTTAATTGATTCGGATGATGCTAATTCTCCATTACCTCCTATCAAAAAATAAAGAATTGAATCAGTATGTGATGATTCTATGTTTATTTCTAAATCATTTCCTTTTTGAATATTGTTTGGTATTTCTACATTTACTATCTTTGGAAATTCAGTTGTTTCAAAATCTGACCAATGTCCTACTTTGAAAGGATATGTTTCATCCTCAAAAGCCTTGACAATAATGCTTCTTGCTTCTGGTGAATATTCTTTAAGATAAAATGGTCCATTGCTAATTACTGCATGATTATTCTTTTTAATCCAATCTGATGATGAGGTATATCTACTATCAAAATAACCAAAATTTGTTTCAAATGTTTTTAATGATTCTGGAATGTACTTTTCTTCTTTAAATTTGTCTAAATAACTTTGAATGATATGAGCATCATTTGGAAGTATTAATGACAACCAATTGACATTTTTACTGGTTGCGCCAGATCTTGAAAATGAAACTTTGTCATCTATCACTGCCTGTTCCATTGCAGCAGTAATTTCCCAAGGCACTGAGCTCCATAATGATGCCCAATCTGCTATCTCATTCTCATCAAAATGCCAATAATTCACATAAACATCAATTGTATCTTCATCAACGGGTTCAACTCCAATTATGGTTTGAACACTCTGTGATGCGATGGGTGTGAATTCAGTGTCAAATGTTTTGTCATTCTCACCTACTTGTGAGCCCCACTCTATTGCAAAATATAATGAATGTAAAATATCATTCATGTCCATTTTTTTACCATTATGCCAATTACTAAACTTAAAATCAAATCTGACTTTACTTGTTGCTTGAGTACCTGGGAGGACTTTTTTCCACTGCTGCTCAACCGGATCCCACATTATTGTATTATTTGACACATTTAATTTCCCATTTGGTCCTGCCGTCTCCACATTCCAATTTGCTCTAATTGGAAATGTTTCTCCTGTGAATGGATGTTTGAAAGTAATAGGATCTGAAATTATTCCCCAAATCTGTCTGCTGTACTTGTCACTAAATCCCATTACTGGATTCCATGCTCCCTGATAGATCTCCTTAACACCAATGTTCAACTCTTTTTCATTATTCCTAGAATTTATTGGTGTAAATCTACTTGAAACTCCTGCTCCAAGATCATTTATCACCCCATCCATTTTCTCATTTGCAACATACTGATCAATTTTACTAGCTAGAAAAATTCTAACTGACTCACTAATTCCATCTGCAATAGACTCTTTAATCAAATCACTTCTTTCTTCTGCTGTCTGAAAATCTCCAGAGTAAATTTTTTGAGTTTCATTATCTAACTTTGAATTTGGGTAATTCCAATATGTTGGATCATTGAATCCTGGCATGTTTGAAAACCATGGGGCATACATCTGTGCTAGTCCAACTGAATCATATTTTACAAATGCAGATCTTGCCCAACCTTCTGTATATAGACTCCATTTCATTTCTGCTGGATCTGAGCCATACACCACAACAAAAGCTTTATTCAAATCTCCAAAATCCTTTTTAACAGTAAATCCGATTTTTTGTAATTCAGAAGCTAAAATTTCACCGATTGATTTTCTCACAGGATCATCGCTTCTAATAAAAATTGTGACTTCAATTGGGCTGTGATTAATCTCCCACTTGCCATTTTGTTTTATTGCTCCTTTTTCTTTTAATGCATTTGAAATCATTTCTTCTGCAAATGATGGATCGTATCTAAAGTTGAATGTCTCTAGTTGCTTTATGACGGTGAGGTATTCGGGATCTGAAGGACCATAATATGAGATCATAGGTGCACCGTATCCTCCCATTAATTCATTAACAATTAACTTTCTATCTACTAAATAATTTAATGCAAATCTAACAGATTTAATTGAAAATGGATTGAATTTATCTGATTCAGCTGGATTCACTAGAATGCTGTAGGATCCCCCGGCTGAATCAAACACTTTCAACCCCTCTCTGGATTTTTGGGCTTCTAATCTATCTGATGATATTCTTTCATAATAAATGTCCAAATTTCCATTTCTCACCTCTTCAAGTGCCGTGTTTTCATCTAAATATTGAGTGAATTTTACTGAATCAAAAAACACGCTTTTTTCTGCAAAGGAATAACCATACAAAGTTACAACTAAAAGAGCTAGTATGATTACTAGCAATAATTTCATAGATCTTATCTAATTTGGTTGTAATAAAACTTATTTTCATATGTCATGAAAAGTTATTTGAGTCCGTGTCTTTTCAATCACTGTTTGATCTTTTGATGAAACCCTTAATGGGCATATTCTATACAAAAATCCATCTGGTTGAAAATAATGCCTTTTTTCTAGTATCTACGTCCTATGCGGTACAAACTATTTTTTGATTTTACTAGATAGTTAATATGTTTGACAAAATCACGAAACAACTTTTTATGTGGATCTAATAGAGAAGATAAACATGACATCCAAAGCTGAAATCGAATCACTAGAAAACTCTTGCAATAACGTGCTATCCTTACCCAGAATTAGGTTTGTGGGAGTTTTGGACAATATGGGAAATAAAATAGCTGGTGGTTTTAAAGAAGGAATAACTTCGTATCTTGAAGATAAGGAGGATCGTATGATGTATGTCCAGCTAACTTTTGAGTATTTAATGAGAAAAGATTTTGATAAAAAATTAGGTCCTATAGACTACATTGTATCTCAAAGACAAAAAATTGTTTTGATTAGTATCCCGACAAGAAATTATTTGGTTCTGATCTCCGCAGATCGTGAAGCTAACGTTCAAGATATTATCCGTGAAGTGAATAAGGCATTCACAATGTTACCTGACATAAGACCTTAAATTTGAATAACTAATGACATTGACGATGTCTGTTTTAAGTATGATAAATTTCTAATTGATTTTTTGGTCGTGTCTCCTAAAATCTATATTGTATTGATTGTTAACAAAACCCAATATGACATTTAATCAAAACGTGTTATCTCAATTACATGGGATGGTTCCTGGTGGTATATCTGTTGGCGATTTTTCAATGATTACAAAAACAAATGATCTTAACTCCAAAAGAATTCTGGACGGGTATATCAAAAATGGAATAGGAAAAAAACAAGAAAACAAATATTATTTTGAAGATGCTGATAAACTGAAAGCCGCAATTGAATTAATAAAAAACGGTAGCCCGATAGATGAAATTGCAATTGCGCTTAACTGGAAGAATTTTGAAGGATTGGTCGCTGAAATGTTATTTTCAAAAGATTTTGCAGTTATAAAAAATCTAATTCTCACCAAACCTCGAATGGAAATTGACGTTATTGGGATACGATTGGGCATTGCCATGTTAATTGACTGTAAACATTGGAAACGTTACAGTTATTCTACATTAACATCTGCAGTAAAAAAACAAATTGAAAGGACAAAGCACTATGTATTAAAAACTAAAGGTGCAATAGCCGTACCTGTAATTGTGACTCTATATCAAGACAAATTGGATTTTATCGACCGCGTTCCTATAGTTCCAATTTTTCAATTTTCATCGTTTATAGATGAATTCTATGGGCATCTTGACCAAATGAACACTATAGAAACAAAGTAACTATGAATAATAATACACTCCCAATCATGAATCCCTTTGTAATTTTTAAGGAATTGTCCAGTGCTTTGGAATAATCCTCATAAATTCCCTGCCCCATAATTTTTACATCTGCTTCGTTTTCTAAAATTTCAAACTTTGCTACAGTTGTTTTTGATTCAGCATTCTTTGCAATCTCTAAAAACCACTTGGATAGTTTTTCTGCACCTGTTATCAATCCTAACTGGTAGTACCCATTTCTGTTTCTTGCTTTAACTGGAGCGTAATGAGTATCCGATGTACAAATTTCTAACAACTGGTAATCTTTCTTTGTAAAATTCTCTACAATTTTCTCTCTTACTCCATTTTCCATGTTGTTGGAATCTGCCCAGCCAAGAAAGTATTTTTTATTGTTGATTTTCAGACATACTATGCCCAGTCCCCCCATTCCCAAATCTTCTGTCCATACATCCATGCCCTCTGAATTTGCATAACCGAATTCTATTGGATAGTGATCCTTTGTAATTAATGAATCCAAGCAAGATTTTGCTGCTTTTAGCATATCTTCTCCATCGTCTTTGGATATTTCTTCTCCCATGGCATTATGACAGTCAACAATCATTGTTCTAGTGTAGTTTCTATTTTGCGCATACTGCTCAATCTCTTTTTTCATGTAACTTGGAATATCTTCCATACCATGTGGCGATAATGAGAGAAACAGCAATGGATTATTTCCAAAAAGTAAACCGATAACTCTGGCCTTATTAATTTGTACTGTGACTGGTTCTGTACATACCATTCCTTCTTCTCTGATTATGCTTTTATCTAGATTTTTTAAATAATTTTCAACCTCGTTTTTTGATGGAAGGTTCAATGAATGATCTGAAATACTATGCATTACCATTGCTGAAGAATCTAGATTTTTATAAATCAAATATGGAATATTACTTCCTCCAACTGGATGGTATGGTCCTGGATGAATTTCAGGTAAAACCATCCTAAATTCCGTGCTTCCATTTGCAGAGCGTAATCTTATTTGAGATGTTGATACTTTTGTTTTACTTGAACGCTCTTCCATGATTTCTTCAGCTTCTGTAAAATCATTACCTTGTGATGCCAAGTATGCCTGTATTGTTTTATGTGTACTTTCCATACCTGGCCTTCCAGCCCTGTCAGTTAACACAGACCATGCACTAGCAATGATCAAAAACACTACTCCGAATCCTATTACCATTGGATTTGTTAGCATTACATTCCACATTTCATAAGGGACCATCGCTAGAAACATTGCAAGCGGTTGTACCATGCATATTGCCCATGCTTTTCTTATGTCTGCCCCTAGAGTTGTGGTGAAAATTCCTATTCTAAAACTTGCAAATAGAAACATTCCGAATGATACGAAGAACAAAGATGTCTCTTTTGATAGTACAAAACTAGCAAGCAATCCCATCAATAATGTTGCAATCCATAACATATTTCCAAAAAGAGATGCATGTAGGCATTTTGAATATTCTTTTTTTCTTGTAAAGCGCGTATCAATTAATTGAGATAATGCTAAAACTCCCATCACAGCTAGAATTCTAAACCAAATTTCATCTGAGCCCAAATATCCAAAATACGTCGTAGTTGTAATGATTGCTGCAATTGCTAATGATCCTATGAGCGAAAAATAATGGGATGATGGGTTGATTAATGTAAGAGAAAACCTATTGTGGATATTTGAAACATCATCTGAAGATTTTTCCATTGAACTATCACGGAGTTATAAAAATATCAACTAACCATGAAACCACAATCAGGCTAATAGGAATCGAAACAACAATTTTTGGATCAATTTTGAATCCTTTAGTCTCATCTTCAAAGAATCTCATGAGACCTCCGCTTGATGCTGGTAATGGTGCTCCTTTCTTTTTACTACTCATCGCTGTTTATGAAATCTGGAATTTTGACATAAATACTTTATTGTTTGTTCTTTAACTTGCCGATTGTTTCTATGAGGGAATTAATTGACTTTAGAATCTCTTGTTGCTTTTCATGGCTTTTTTCTTGTTCTAACTCTTTGGATAATTCTAACATCTTTTGTTCTAACATTGTCTCCAATACCGTTTTTTCTGGTTGCTGTTTTATTTCTACTGGGATTTCTTTTTTTTCAGGCTCTCGACCACAATTGATACATAGTGCATGACCTTCTTTCATCACTCTTACTCCTGAGCAGTAAGGACATGGTTCGCTGAGCAAAGTTGCCCCTTTTAGTAACATCTCTGCAGCCTTTTTTGTAAGATCTTTTGACACTGACTATGATTGATTTTTCTCTCTAAAAAATATCATTATTTTGTAAATCAACTCATTTCTCAAACAAGGCTTAATAGTGCGTAAAATCAAAATAATCTAGAACGTATGGCAGTAATTTGTAATACTTGTGGTCTACCTGAAGATCTCTGTGCTTGCGGCGAACTTGCTAAAGACAGCACCAAAATTATTATTCGTTTAGAAACTAGGCGATTTAAGAAAAAAGGAACTATGATTGAAGGACTGGACCCTAAATTAAATAATCTGGAAACAGTTGCAAAAGAATTAAAAAACAAATATGCTTGTGGAGGAACTGCGAAAGACGGATACATATTTCTTCAAGGTGATCATAGAGATACTATCAAAGACACCTTAATCCATTTGGGCTTCCCTGAATCTAGTATAGAACTTCATTAGACGCAAATTGTACGTATCTGATAAAATTCTTCAAATTATTGGTATTCCTCATTTGGCACTCTTGTCTATTATATTTGGAATGATGTTACTATCATTTCCATTTGGAGTGTTTGTTGTGTTTGATACCGATGTCGGTGGTGACATCAATTTTGAATATCCTGTAAGCAACTTTGATGTCTTTAAAGAAATTGGTCATCAACTTCATTTCGATATCCAAATCGGAGATATTTTTATTGTTCTATGGTCTGTATATGCTATTCTTTTTACAATTTCGATTCTTGGCCCTGACAAAGGATTTCTAAAAACATTATCTTCAATTCTTACCCACGGAAAATTAGATACAAAATCAAATTATTTGATTACCATCACACAATGGTTTTCAATTCTAATATTGATATCCGCAATTATTGACTTTATTCAGCAAGGGTTTGGAATAGTTAACATCCCTCCACATGTAGATAATAATTTAACACAATTTCTATATGTGAGCCTATCTCCCATTGTTGAAGAATTGGCGTTTCGGGTGATTCTTATCGGGCTACCACTTTTTTTCTTTTTTACCCATAAATTTTCTGTAAATCATTTTTTTAATTCTCTTTGGAATCCTAATCGTAATTTACATGTGTATGATCTTAGAAAAGTTTTGTTTATGGTAGTTTTAGGAGGCATATTTTTTGGATTTGCTCATATTCTGAGTGCTGAATCATGGAGCGAGGCAAAATTTGCTCAAGCAACTGCAAGTGGAATCATACTTGGTTGGCTCTACTTTAGATTTGGTTTAATTACTTCAATTCTTGTTCATTGGGGAATGAATTATTTTATATTTTCATATGTCAACTATATCTCACAGATTAATAATATCACGATTGAGGCAGGATTCTCACATTCTTTGATAAATACAATGGAGATAATATTTTTGATATCTGGAATATTTTCACTTTCTATATTGATACTCAATTATTTTAATTCCAAAAAAGTACCACAATTAAAAATTGATTAACAAAGTCAAAAAATTACCTATTTAAAATTTCATATTTTTTTATTGTTTTAGATATTGTTTTTTATTTTCTGAAATATTTGAAATTTCAATCAAAATTTACCATCTAAATTTTTTTCTCGGTTTCTCTTTTGCAGTTATTTTTTAAGCTAATTTCTATAGGTTTAGTGCAAGTTTTAGCCCTTTGTACCTATTTCTTATCGTGACTTCAGTTACTCCTGCTGCCTCTGCCACATCTCTCTGAGTTTTGTTTTCACCATTTGTAACACATGCAACATAAAGTGCTGCCGCTGCTAACCCCATCGGATCTTTTCCAGCTGAAATTTTTTGTTCCTCGGCAGTTTGTAATATTGTAGTGGCCTTTCTTTTTGTCTTTTCAGATAACCCTGCTTTACTTGCAATCCTAGATATGCATTTTACAGGATCAACTACTGGCATCTTCAAGTTCAGTTCTCTTAGTAATAATCTATAACACCTCGCGATATCTTTTCTTTTTATGTTGCTTGCTTGTCCAATATCTTTTAATGTTCTAGGTGTTTCTGTATCCCTGCATGCCGCATAAAGTGCAGATGCAATTAATGCTGAAATTGAGCGTCCTCTGACCAGGCCTTTCTCTAAGGCTTTACGATATATGTAAGCCGCTTTTTCAATAACTGGCTCACCTACTGCTAATTTGTCTTTTAGCCTATCTAATTCGCTAAATGCCTGTCTGAAATTCCTATCTACCGGTTCATGAACCTGACTTCTACTGTCCCACGTTCTTAGTCTTTCAATGGTGCTTTTCATGGCAGAAGTAAGTGGCTTTCCGGTGGCATCTCTATTTTGAGGATTGATAATAGTGGCCAATCCCATATCGTGCATTGCTAATGATGTTGGAACTCCTGCCCTGCTTTTGTTTTCTCCTTCGTTAGAAAACGATCTCCACTCTGGACCTGATTCATCCACTTTATCGCTAATTACAAATCCACACTTTCCGCAGAAATTTTCACCCGTGGTGGCATCTGTGACTAATGTGCTCTGTCCGCATCTTGGACATCTGTCCTTTGGATTTACTTTTTTAGCCATTTTTTATTTCACACGAATTTTTTGTAATGATATTTAACCATTGCTAATTAAATCTTATAAGTCTGTTGCTGATCGGACAGCAAAAACGCATATTGTGAACTAAACTGTTTTTAATCTAAAACATCTTTAATTTTCTTTGCGATCTCTGGTTTTTCATTTTGTTGAAGGAGAAATTCCAGATCCTCTAAATTATCTACATCTAACATTATTCTTTTTACAAAAACAAGCGCTACATTTCTTGTAACCTCTTTTGCGGTATTCATGTGAATTTTATAACTGTCCTCATCATAATGCGTAGTCATTAAATTTATTGGCATTCTTACCAGTGCGTTTGTACCGTCAAATCTTCTTGACGGTACAACTATTGCAAAATTTGGAGGGGTCATGTAGTTTAAAATAAAATCAATATCTTGAGTTTTGATATATGGTATATCTTGCGGGAAAATAATTGATGCATCAAATTCATTTTCTAAAAGATATTTGTCTGCTAATGCAATTGCACTATTGACATTTTTTTCATCATTGTCTATAATGGATATGGCATTATATTTTCTACCTATTTCAATAGCTCCTTTTTCTTTGGTAACAATTATTGTTTTGTAAATATGTGGAGAAATTGATAACGTATACACTATCTCTTCTAGCATAATTTTACATAGATCTTCTTTTTGTTTTGTCGATAAACTTAAACGTGTTTTTGCTAGAGAGAAAGTCTTTACAGGAATTATTGCCGCAATTTTCAAATTATACGTGAATCTGTTTTAAAATGAAATTTGCTAATGCGTCTTCAGCTAGTTTGTTGTTCATGGTAATTTTTGTTTCATACACTTTCATATCTAGATTCTGAATTTTTTTTACAAACAATCTATCTTTTGAATCAACTACTATGTTGGAACATACATCTGAATACATTTTTGCAAGACCGTATACATTTGTTTCAATTCCAGCCGCTTCCATATATTTTGAGGCAGGTCCACTGATAGCTTTATCGCCAATTAGTGGGCTAACTGCCACAACCTTCTTTTTAATTTTTGAAAGTTCTTTCCGTATTCCTTTAATTTGTAACATTGGTCCAATGGATGTTAGTGGATTTCCAGGAGCTAGAATTACCATGTCTGCATCGTGAATCGCGTTAACTGCTTCAGGATTTGGACGTGCTTTATCTGCACCAATGTATTGAATTCCTATGACTGGATCTCTTCCTCGATGTTTTACCCAGTACTCCTGAAGATGCAATTCTCCTTTGTCTGTGGTTATCCTTGTTTCTATGCTGTTATCTGTAACTGGAATGATATTTGCACTGACTGCAAATTTTTCACACATCCACTTTGTTATATCGCTCAAATTTTTGCCATTTTTTAACATGTTTGTTCTTATCAAATGAGTTGCGGCATCTCTGTCTCCAACTCTAAACCATGTCTCTTCTCCGAAGACTTCCATTTGTCTTAGAAAATTGAACGTATCTTTTTTTATCCCCCACCCTCTTTCCTGATCAAGTAAATCGGCTAGACCGTAAACAATGGTGTCTATATCTGGGCACACGTATAATCCATAAAGCCAGTAATTGTCTCCTACATTGCTTATTACGTTAACTTTGGATTCTTGAGCTACTAGACCTCTAACTAGCTTCACTGAACCTGTTCCCCCTGCTAATACTGTAATCATTCCATATACCTCTAAAACTGTAATGTGGTGTGTTGTTACTCCATATTACTTTTTCAGAAATTTACGATCTAATTTTTGAGGATAAGTTTATTACTTTGAATTCTGAATTTTATTCGTGTCTAAGGCTATGTTTTTAGCTGTTTTGCTTGGTGGATTGATTGTAATTGGTTCAAGTTCATCGGTTTGGGCTGCTCAAGTAGATGCACGAATAAATCCAAATGCCGAAAAATCACCATTTTCATATAATTACCAAAAAACCGTATTTATTGAATATCCAAACGGCGGAAAACTATTTGATGAGCTACATGAAAAGGAATGGAGAGTTAATGCTACTGCGGATGCAACAAATCCGGGAGTTCAAAAATTAATTGCTAGTCTTAATCAAAAACTTCAATCGGATGGAAGTCACGCAAGAGTTTCAGATCTTAATGTATTTTATGATTTTCACCTTAAAGGTAGATCTATGAATACTTCGGTTGATTACAGGATAGTCTTGGAAGGTATTTTAACTGATTATGTAATTACAAAAGATCAAGTTAAAACCATTGTTGATATGGGTTGGAGAGGGATGAGCACTAATGATCCCGTTGTAATTGATGGCGTGGAAATTAATTTACCTATATCAATTTTAAAAGATAAAGAGCCGGCAGTATATGCCATCCTTGCGGGGACCGAGGCTGATTCAATTCTGTCTAAAAGTATTATCAACGCAGATTTTATTTTAGAGCAACCAATGGCTAATTGGCACTTTTTGTTTGATGCTACTGGCATCAATGTTGATGCCGCTAGATTTGGATTGGATGAATCTATTTCTGGGTTTGTCGTATCTAAATGGACAATGGGTGAAAGTAGTCTTCGAGAAGGCAGGCAAGTAGAAAGAACCTTTGAATCTGAAATATCTGCTGATCAAAATTATGTAGTCCGAAGTGTCCAATCTTCTGATCAAGGAAATATCTCTGCGATTGGATTTGGTGCACTAGATGTATTGGATGGTTTGGAAATTGCGGGAATTACACCAACTCCACCATCAGGGTATGCAACAACTTCAACTGGTGGATTTCCAATAACAATTGTATATGGAATGTCTGGCATGGCTGCAATTGGTGGTATCGCATTTTTCATTTTTAGTAATAGAGCATTAAAAAATCAAAAAGTTGGTCAGCAAGGTATTGACCCCGGTAAATTAGTAAGCTATCAAACAAGTGCCTCTTCTGGTGGTTATCAGACAAATCGAGGTGAAGCACAACTTGTAGATGATTCTGATTATGCAAAAACTAGAAGTGTATATGAAGAGAATCAAACTAGTCCCCCATCTATTGTCGATGAACAAGTAAAACCCAAGGGTGGAGCACTACCAAAAGGTTTTGAAGCAAAAAATGAACCTGATAAATCTAAATCAAAAGGAACTCTCCCTAAAGGCTTCTAATCTTCTAATGTATCTCAAAATTCATCATCTATACATTCTCAAGTTCCTATGATGTAATTAAAAATAGTAATGAAAATTTGTGTGTGCTGGGAGTAACCCTCCTTCTGTTTTCACGATATTTCGCTTTGCAGCCTACCTGAACTCAGTACAGGATCTTATAGTTCTGTTTGGCTTTGCTCCATGTGGGTCGGCATTTTTCATTCTTTC
>JAEMQG010000148.1 GCA_022758935.1 Candidatus Nitrosopumilus sp.
AATCTTCTTTTATATGCTAAAAGTTTCCCCCCAGTCCCAACTATTCCGACAAACCTAATGTACGGACTAATCCCTGTTATCATGTCACAAATTATTATGTATTCTTTTTTGACCAATTGTCTTAGTTGTAAGAACATGATATTTTAAGGATTGTTGAAATATTTTTCTACGAAACACTTGATACTTATTAGATTTTATTAAATAATGCCTAGGGCTGTATTATTTGTGGATTTTATTGATTTATTCCCTTTTTCTCCTGAATCTGGATATCTAGGCCTAGGCCTGATTAACTTTTTTGGTTCTCTAATACCGTTTGTTCCTTTACCTGGGTTTCTTTTTCTTGCTACAATGTCTGTTGGCAATCAATATGACTTGCACATTTTGGCATTACTTTCTGCTGTAACTGCAACTATCGCTAAACAAATCATCTTCTATGTGAGTTACAGCGGACGACGAATTATAAATGAAAAAACCCGAAAAAAAATTAGACCATTTGAGCGTTTGGTAAAACGATACGGTGCAGCCGCTGCATTTATTGCTGCAGCAACTCCAATACCTGATGATTTAGTGTATGTTCCTCTAGGATTGGCGAAGTATAATCCTAAAAGATTTTTTATTGCTACTTTGACTGGCAAAATTGTTCTAAGCTATGCAATTGTACTCATCTCTCATTATCTTGGCATGTCTTTGGTACAACCATTTCTTGAAAAAATAGATGACCCAACTTCAATCTATATTGGAATTATACTCTTTGGTGTGATGATGACTAGTGCAATTATTTTACTTTTAAGATTGGATTGGCAAAAAATTTTAGGAAAATTTGCACCATGGACATTAGATGAAAACAACGATAATTGATTTCAACTCTATTTCATTATATTGATATTTTAAAATTCCACATTTTTTCTTTCGCTACTTTAATTCCAACTCTTGGACTTACGATTATCTTTTCATGAATTTTTATTCCTTCTACAATAAATAATTCTGAATCTTCAGTCAAGTCTACTCCATAATGCTCTTTTGTAATGCCTAAAGCCTGTGTCAATTTAGCAGGACCATTGACAAGATTTTTCATACTGTCCACACCTCTGTTTTTTTGCATTGTATTAATTCCATTTTCAGGTGAAATTGCGCGAATTAAAACTGCACCTGCATCAAATTTTGAATTCCTTGCAACCACGTTAAAGCAATAATGCATTCCATATGTAAAATAGACATATGCCTTTCCTACTTCTCCAAACATTACTCTGTTTCTTTCAGTAATTTTTCTAAATGCATGACTTGCTGGGTCATCTTTATGCCTATATGCCTCCGTTTCTATAATTATTCCTGAAATTTCTTGTTTGTCAATTTTTCTTACTATTCTTTTTCCAATCAAACTCTTTGCAACTGTGACAGTATCACGAGAATAAAATGCTCTAGGTAGGATAATCAATATCTATTGAAATTTGCTTGTTATTTTTTAACTCTCTGATTAACCCAAATAATTTGTTAATGTCTTCTTTTAGAACGCTAATTAATTCTTGATTGTAAATTGTAGCTGCCGGATGGACTGTCAAAAAATAAAATTGGTTATTTTTTTTTACAATCTTGCCTCGGTATTTTGTAATTTCTGATCCTCCCAAAATTGAATTAAACGCAGTATTTCCTAGAATACAAATTATTTTCGGTTTTATTATGGATATTTCCTTCTCAAGATAATCGCGGCAAGTACCTCTTTCAGAAATTGTTGGAACCCTGTTGTTTGGTGGTCTACATTTTACAACATTTGTAATGTATACTGACTCTCTTGATATTCCGGCGTCTTGTAATGCAAGAACAAGTCTCTGTCCTGCAATTCCTACAAAGGGTTCGCCTAACTGGTCTTCATTTCTGCCAGGAGCTTCTCCGACAAAAATTACATCTGATTGAAAATTTCCTTTCCCTGGCACTGAGTTGGTTCTTGTCTTACAAAGTTCACACTTGGTACATTCAATTACACTTCTTCTAATTATCTCTAATTTGGAATCCATGTTCTAGTTACACTTTTACTAATCCTTTGTCTCTAATAGTTTACCCTTCAACATGTTTACTTTTTTTAATCATTTCACCATCACTATGATCTTTCTTTTCATTATTTGTGCAAGTCATTTTTATCGGTAAAATGAATCTGTATTTTGCTACATCATTTTACCTGTAGACTTTCATCTAAAAATTTGATTAGATTAACAATTTTAGATCCACTTTTAAAATTCCATTTTACTAATATTGAATTATGTATATGAATCTCTACTCTGATATCACCATATTGTAAATCTGTAATTTTTAAATGTGGAACTAACCATCCACAAATTCCTTTAAATTGAAATCTCTAAAAGTCAAGGTGGACTGAGATTCGTAAATCTCCAATTTGTTTTAGTGGTTTGAAATCGCAGGCAATGTGAAGTAATATTCGTCCTCAAAATTATAATCTGCGTCACCTTTTTTCCGTAAAAATTCAAAATATGTGTTACAATTAGCATAAAATTCTGTGTTGTGATTATTTTTATGGCTGTCTTGATTCATATTTGCACGTCATAAAAAACCCATTTTTTCAAGTGAGTGAGGGAATTTAGTTAAGCGAGTTTGTTTTCTTTTAGCTACTCATCTCTAGTCGTGGGTTTTATCTGAATTTACACTCTATGTATGTAGGACATCAGGAAAATATCATACTAGACAAAACATTAAACCACTTATTATGCAGCACATGTATATTTTTCTTCACACATTTTCAGCACAAATATTATACCACATAGTATAAAAACAATAAGTGATTTTTCTTAATTCACCATGTCTGAGGAATTTATCAAAGCTGCAACTCGAGAAATAAATGAAGAGATTTCTGGAATCCAAAACATCTTGAGATATTGTAAAAACAATTCAGATTTATCTACCAATGCCGACAAAATTCATAAACACACTCATAAAATTAAAGGACTAGCGTCTATGATTAATAAAAACGATCTTGGCCTCGTGTCTTCTTTGCTTGATTCAATACTGCCGAAAATCATGAAAGATAATCAATTGGATGATCTTCTCAGATTATTTACAATGGCAATTAATGAAATGAACCATTCAATGATTTCTTCTAATTATGATTTGAATGACATAAAAAAACATGTTTCCAAAATTACTTCTAATCTTTCTTGACGAATATTTTTATTGTAATAAAACGTAATGATGTTGGATGGCAAATATTTTGATTGCGGATGATTCTAATTCGATACGTATGATACTAAAAGAAATTCTAATGATTGATAATCACTCTGTAATAGGGGAAGCAAAGGACGGTGAGGAAACAATCGACTCGTACTCTGCACTTCATCCTGATCTACTGCTTCTTGATTTGACAATGCCAAAAAAAGATGGCCTTACAGTCGTTAAGGAAATTACTTCAAAACATCCAGATGCTAAGATTATACTGATCACAGGAAGCGATGATCAAAAATTCATCCAACTATGTTTGGATTCTGGGGCTCTTTCCTTTATTTTGAAACCCTTTGATTTTAAAAATGTCTTAAAAGTAGTTTCTGAAATTTTGGCAAAGTAATTTAGGCTCTAGATTCAATTGAAAATTGATAGAAAATTTGCCAAAAATTGTTGTTGATACTAGTGTCATAATTAATGGACAATTGATTGCTCAGGTTGAATTGGGCCATATCCAAAACTTGGAAATTATAATTCCACAAGCAGTTTTAGATGAATTACAATCTCAGGCATCTCAGAAAAAGGAACAGGGATTTATTGGACTAGAGGGAATAAAAAAACTTAAAGACATATCAAATAATTTTGGTTTGATTATAACCATCAAAGGCGCACATCCTACTGCCGATGATATTCGTATGGCTGATACTGGCAGAATTGACGCAATAATCAAGGATATGGCAAAACAAAATCAGGCGATTCTTTACACCTCTGATCAGGTTCAACATTTAGTCGCTCAAGCAGAAGGATTAGAATCTGTGTTTGTAAAACCCCTTTCTAAAAATTTTGTTTTGGAATTTTTGAAATTTTTTGATTCTGAAACAATGAGTGTACATCTCAAAGAAAACATGCCTCCTATGGCAAAAAAAGGAAAACCCGGTTCTTTTAATTTGACAAAACTGAGTGATGAAATTCTGACCAAAGAGTATTTGCAATTCATATCATCTCAAATCTTAGAGACCACGACAATTTTTGATTCAAGTACTGTAGAAATTTCAAAGACTGGCGCATCCGTAATTCAGTACAGTGATTATCGAATTGCAATTACACACCCCCCATTTTCTGAAGCATTTGAAATCACCATAGTGCATCCTATTGTAAAATTAACCCTTGATGATTATGACATCTCTGAAGAATTAATGAAGAGATTTTCTGACAGGGCTGAGGGAATTATAATTTCTGGTCCTCCTGGATCTGGAAAAAGTACTCTTGCCTCAAGTCTGGCTAATTTTTACCACCACACCGGTAAGATTGTAAAAACATTTGAATCTCCTCGCGATTTACAAGTAGACCCTGGAGTCACACAATACACAAAACTGGATGGCAGTTTTGATAATAGTGCTGATATTTTATTACTGGTTCGTCCTGACTACACAATTTTTGATGAAGTTAGACGACGAGAGGATTTTCGCACATTTGCTGATCTACGATTGACTGGCGTGGGTATGGTAGGTGTGGTCCACGCAAATTCTCCTTTGGATGCAATTCAACGTTTTATCGGAAAAATTGAACTCGGAATAATCCCAAATGTTATAGATACTGTAGTCTTTGTCAAAGATGGACACATTGGTAAAATCTATGATTTGGAACTTGTTGTTAAAGTTCCCACTGGCATGACTGAATCTGATTTGGCAAGGCCTGTAATTGAGATTAGGAATTTCGTAGATAATGTACTTGAACATGAGATCTATACTTTTGGTGAGGAGAATGTCATAGTTCCAGTTTCAAAAAGAGTGAAAAAAGTTGGAATTGAGAAACTGGCAGAAGACAAAATACGGGACATTTTTAAGAAATTCGATCCCAGAGTAGAAGTTGAGATATTGTCTGATAACCGGGCAAAGGTTCTAGTTGACAAGCAATCTATGGCATCCATTATTGGAAAGGGCGGCTCTAACATCAATGAGATTGAAAAATTACTCAAAATTCACATCGATGTTGTTGAAAAAAATTCTCATTCAGATGTTGAATCATTATCTGAATTGGCATTTACCTTTTCAGAATCCAAAACTGCATTATTGCTAACTGTTGAC
>JAEMQG010000023.1 GCA_022758935.1 Candidatus Nitrosopumilus sp.
GTCCTTGTGGGCCTTGTGGGCCTTTTTCACCCAGTGGACCTTCAAGACCCCTTGAACCTCTTTCCCCTATTAGACCTGTGGGACCTTTTTCACCTTTGTCTCCTAGTGGACCAATTGGACCAGTTGGGCCTTTTTCACCAGATGGACCTTGAATTCCTATTTGACCTTTATCTCCAATTGAACCTGTTGGGCCTTTATCACCGATTGGACCGGGAAAACCTTGAATTCCTTTTTCTCCTTGAACACCAGATTGGCCGGTTGGGCCTTTGTCACCGATTGACCCAGGAGGACCAGTTAATCCTTTGTCTCCAGGTGGACCTTGTGGACCTTTGTCACCTTTGTCTCCAGAAAGTCCACGTAATCCAATTTGACCTTTGTCTCCAGATGGCCCAGTAAATCCCTTGTCTCCTTTGTCGCCGATTGGACCTTTCAGTCCCTCCGGACCTTTGTCACCAGAAGAGCCAGTTTGTCCTTTGTCTCCCTTGTCACCAGATAGACCTGAAATTCCTTTATCACCTTTATCCCCTTTGTCACCAGTTATTCCCTTGTCACCAACAGGTCCCTTATCACCAGTTAATCCCTTGTCACCAGTTGGTCCTTTGTCACCTCTGTCTCCAGGTAGACCAAGTGGACCTTTGTCACCTTGAGGACCAGGAGAACCGTTTGGACCTTTGTCGCCTTGAGGACCAGGAGAACCGTTTGGACCTTTGTCGCCTTGAGGACCAGGTTGTCCCGGTAAACTACTAAAAGCAGTTGTAATGAAAGAATTTGTAATTGATTTTTTTGTGAACTCTGAGGTTAATGAATCAGCCCCAATATTATTTTCAGGTTTATTTTCAGGTTTATGTTCAGGTTTATTTTCAGGTTTATTTCCTTTTAATGATTTTCCTAAAGAAACGTCAAAGGCAGAATGTAATGAAGAAAATAAATCGGTAACAATAACCCAAATACTGTCAAGATCATAAACAGAAGAAGGAATGGGGTTTTCGTTAGAACCGAGTGTTTCTGAAAACATCCCATCTTTAACTCTAAGATGAAAATTCGCTCTCCATAATGATGAAAATTGTTTATTTCTAAGATTTTCATCAGAAGGCCTAGAGTCTGAAATTGAGATTTGTACCTCATATACACCAGATTGCCTAAATGGTGCTTTCCCCTGAATCTCTAACCTTGGATGAGATGTCACAATCGTTTGTGTAAATCCCAAGTATTTCTGTATTTAGATCGATTTACCTAAGCTTCCATACCTCAAATATTTAGCCTCAAAAAAAGTCTAAAATAATTAAAACCAATTTATGATTAGAATGAATGCGAAATATCATATCTTAATCATAATTAATTCATGCAGATTAATGATTAAGGCGGATGACTGAAAATCACCATGAGAATAGTGAATGGAAAAAGGTAAGAAAAAATAGAGTTTTGAACAATCATCCCATGCTTTCGTGTGAATAAGATTCATTCCACCTAATCCAAAGTTCACATTACATGATCAAATCAAGCGTAATGTTCTTGAGATCTAGTTTTTTAATAAAAAAATAACAAGTTCAAAGACATTAAATGCTCAACATTTTTCTTCATGCGTTATGCAAAATGATGAAAACAATAATTTCAAAATCAGAACTCCAGATAGCACAAATTTTTAATTAATGTATTAAGGCATAAATTTGTTTTAAAAAACTAGCAGATGCCTTTTTCAGAGGCACTAAGAGAGAATAAAACTAACCCCAATTCAGGATAGTATTTATCTAGATTAAAGATCCAAAATAAGTTAGTGAAGAAACCGTTTCAAAAAAAATCAACAGAAAAAGAGATAGAGTCGAAAGAGATTGATTTACCCGAAGAAACAAGTCTAGTAGATCCTGACTATAATCGTAAAAAATTATTTAAAAAAGGAGTTAATTTGATGGCAGATGAAAAGCTTGAGGAAGCGGCGATAATTTTTGAGCAAGCATTACGAATTGAACCAACCAATATTGAAACTTTGATGAAGTTAGGTTATACAAGATTTCACTTGGAAGAATATAGTGATGCACTAAAGATTTATGATAAGATTTTAGAGATTGATGTTACCAATCCAGAAGCTTGGAACTTAAAAGCACTGGTCCACTATGAACAAAAAAGTTTTTCTAAAGCACTGGATGCCGTTGAAAAAGCAGTAGAATCAGATCCTACTTATGGAATGGCATGGTACAATAAAGCCTGTTTCCTATCGCTGGTAAACCAAGTTCCAGAATCACTTGAAGCATTGAAACGGTCAATTGAAATTGATGTAAAAAATGCAAGAAAATCAATCAGAGATAAAGATTTTAACAATGTTAGAATTGAGGAGGGTTTCAAAAGAATTGAAGAAGTAGTAGTTTTGGAATCAATCAGGCAAGGGTACCACACACTTGGCGCTATTGTTTGGACAACATTTCTAGATAAAGCAAATGCAGATGACGCAATAAGAAAATTACTTGAAAAAGGCCTTATCGTTCAACACGAAAAACGTGACGGGCTTAGTAAAATCCCAATATATGATCTTACATCAGATGTTGCAGAAAGAATGGGGAAAGAGAAAAAAGGATTGTTTGGAATCACAAAGAAGCAATTACCAAAACCGATTAAGAATCTAAAGGAACTTAGTCAAGCCATACAATCAATTAGAGAAGCAATAGAAGAAGAGAATGTCGAAAAAACAATTGAGATCTTTGATGAATTTATTGATCCATCAAAATCAGGTGAACAGATGATTGAACAATTCTTTGAGGAACACAGAGAAATCAGATTGTGGAAGATTAGATTAAAAGACAGAGGAGTGGATTATTTGATTGAAAACAAAAACAAGATGCTTAATCTTTTTGACAATGTGGAAGTTACAATTACAAAAAAACTTAGAAATGAAATATCATAGTCATTCGGCAGACAAATCCCAATAGTTTGCATCCTCTTGCTTTACTATTGGTTTCTCAAGACTTTTCCATTCTTTAAAAGATTTTACATACAATTTAACATTAGGTAAGCCAACTGATTTTAGCGCATAGTACGCTAACCCAGAAAGAGTGCCAACACTGCCACAATAAGTAATAATTTCAGAATTTCCAGAGATACCTCGATTATCTAAAAGTCGGTTCATATCTTCTTTGGATCGAAGAATTTTTTCTGGAGTCGCAAGAGTTCTGTATGGAAGGTTAATTGCACCAGGAATATGTTGCTCCAGATAGTTTAAACGCTCTCTATTATCAATTAGAATTACTTCCGGCCTATCCTTTGTTTTTTCCAAATAATCAGAGGTAGCTAGAATTTCAGGTTTAAGATGAATAGAGTGATTTGAGTTTTGAATATCAGGTATTTTATCATCATTTTCCAAACCAAGTGCCTTCCATTTACTAAAAGTTGTTTCAAGTAACGATACGTCAGAATGGCCAAGATACTCTAAGGTCCAGGCTACACGCGATGCAAGTGCACCAAATGTATCATCATAAACAACCACATGGGTTTCATCGTCTATCCCCATTGTATTTAGAAGTTTTAAAACACGTTCAGGAGCATCGTCAGATAATAAATTTGCCAACGGCAAGTTTACTGCAGATGGAATATGACTTTGCTTGTAATCTTCTTCTCTTCGGACATCAATTACTCTAACACTCTTATCTCTAATTTCCGATCTAAGTGAATCAATATCAGTCGTGGTTTTGATTACTTTTTCTCTACTCATGCAGCACATTCACCTTTTCCAGTTTTTGTATGATAACTTGAGTCACTACCATAATCAGTGAAGAAATCAGGATCATCTTCTTTTGTTGGTGGAATTGTAAGTGGATCCAAAGCTTTTCTCATATCAAGAATTGATTTTATTTCAGAATCTTCCTTTCCGTTTACTATTCTATGAATCCAAACTTTAAGAGTATCACCAGATTTTTTATTTTTTTTAAACAATTCAATGATTTTTAAAATTACAGGAATTACTCTTTTTGCTGGAATTCTATGACATGTAGCTCCAAGCATAGTCTCGCCATCAGAACGACCTCCTAATGACATTTGATAATTAGGATACATTTCTCTCCCAACTCTGCCTCCACCACCAAAAAAACCGATCGTAGCAATTCCGTGTTGTGCACATGAATTTGGACATCCACTGATCTTAATTGAGGCATCACGTAAATCATCATCTTGATCTAATTTAAGATCTAGGAATTTCCTCTGAATTTCCTTTGCCAACCTATGAGAATTTGTCAGGGCAAGATTACACGAGGTGGTGCCTGAACAACCTACAGGAGCAGCCATAGTTAAAGCACCAGACTTTGCCAACCCGATTGCAAGTAATTTTGAATACAATCTAGGAAGATCATCTTCACGTACGTAACGTAGTGCGATGTTTTGCACAAA